>REEL01000163.1 GCA_007695095.1 Chitinophagaceae bacterium
GCTTCAGACTTAGAGTTTGTCTATCCATAACCCGTCTTCTAAACCGCAACCGTAAACTTCCAAAATAAGCCCGAAGGGCTGATATTATTATAGCAATAAATCTAATCTTTAACAAAACCCTGAAAGGGTGAAATAAAAATTCTGAGTGCAAAATTAATCTTGGAAATAAAAATTTGGTTTCATCAGAAGTGGGTGACCCATTGCACTAAACAAGAAAATATTTTTTTAAAGCTTAAACTCTTTATGCCTTTCTTACGTTTGCATACTTTAGTTTATTAAAAATTTAATGAGAAATATACATCGTATTGCTTTTTTTAGTAAATTACTATACACTATATAAGTTTAAAATCTATGAGAATCATAATAGTAACACGAGTGGGCTTGAAAAAAGAGAAAGTTTTTGAAGGATTTACTGAAGAGTTATTCCTGGCTCTAAAACCACCCCTTGTACCTATGCAATTAATGCAATTTGATGGATGTAAAAAAGGAGATATTGTTTCCTTAAGAGTTTTTGTAGGTAAGTGGCAGGATTGGACCAGCGAGATAACAAAGAGTTACAACAATAGTCTTGAAATCGGCTTTGTAGATGAAGGCCGGGTATTGCCATTTTTCTTAAAAAAATGGAAGCATGAGCACCGTATAGTTGAAAGAAAAAACAGAACCCTCATTATTGATGACATATACTATAGCTCCGGAAGTAAATTAGTAGATGTTATTCTCTACATACCTCTTTTTATGACTTTTTGGTATCGCAAATTTATTTATCGAAAGTTTTTTAAAAAAAACAGATAATTTATACCTTAATTTGATTAAAATTATATAAGATTTATTTTATTGGCTCTCAATTACTTAAGATTAGTATGGATTGTATGTAAATAATGTCAATATAAAACGCTTGTTCAAAGCTATAGGAACTATTGTAACAAAGTAGTGATTGAATCGTAATTTTTACTGATTTACACACACATCTTTTTAAACCAAGCATTATTTAATGAGACAACTTAAAATTTCAAAAAGTATAACAGACCGTTCAAGCAAGTCTGTTGAATTCTACTTGCAAGAAGTATCAAAACTTCCTATGGTCAGCCCGGAAGAAGAAGTTGAACTGGCAAAGAGAATTAAATTAGGCGATACCGCTGCCCTGCAAAAACTGGTTAATGCCAACTTACGTTTTGTTGTAAGCGTAGCAAAGCAGTATCAACACATTGGCTTTTCCCTGGAAGACCTCATCAGTGAAGGGAATATAGGATTAGTAAAAGCTGCCCGCAGATTTGATCAAACCAAAGGCTTTAAATTCATTTCTTATGCCGTTTGGTGGATTCGTCAAAATATTTTACAAGCTGTTCAGGAAAATTCCAGAATGATCAGGCTGCCGGTAAATAAAATTGCTATGGTAAAGCTGATTAATAAAGTCTTTTTGGAGTTTAGCCAGGAATTTCAAAGAGAACCAAGCCCGGAAGAATTAGCTGTTATTTCCAAAATAAACGTAAGTGACGTAAGAGACATATTGCACTTTAATCAAAAGGTACTTTCAGTAGATAAGCCCGTTAACCATGAAGCAGAAGAAACTATGGTTTCAACTATGGAAGATGAAAATTCTCCAACTCCATACATAGAAGTAAATCGAGAATCTTTGCAAATGGAGTTAATTCGAATCATGGAAAAAACCTTAAATGAAAATGAATTTACCATTTTGATAGGCAGCTTTGGAATCGGGATGAAAGAACCTCAGCACATGGACATTTTAGCCGGAGAAATTGGACTCAGCAAAGAAAGAATCCGTCAATTAAAAAATTCGGCTGTTTCAAAAATGCGGGCAAATAGAAAAGGAAGAGAGTTGCTAAGAAAATTTCTGTAACTGTTTCAAACACATTTTTTGATTTCACTTTGACTTACGTGAAAAGTTAGGAAAGACATGCGTTTTTTTCTTTAAAACATATTTTTTATATATTTAAGGCTATTTCGTCTTAAAATATAATTATGACTAAAAAGAAAAAGCTGACTACTACTGCCGGAAATCCTGTTTCTAACAATCAACGTTCGCTTACAGCAGGAAACAGGGGTCCCGTTTTGTTACAGGATTATAAACTGATTGAAAAGCTTGCGCATCAAAACAGAGAAAGAATACCGGAAAGAGTTGCTTACGCCAAAGGCTGTGGTGCTAAGGGTGTTTTTACGGTAACGAACGACATCAGTCAATACAGCAGAGCTGCCTTGTTTTCTGAAATAGGTAAAAAAACACCTGTCTTAACAAGATTTTCAAGCTTAAGCGGAGAAAGCGGAGCAGCAGATGCGGAGAGAGATGTAAAAGGATTTTCGGTAAAATTCTATACAGAAGAAGGGAATTGGGATTTGGTTGGTAATAATACACCTGTTTTTTTCATAAGAGACGGCTATAAATATCCTGATTTAATCAGGGCTCTAAAACGCCACCCTAAAACAAACCTGCGCTCACCGGAAGCTATGTGGGATTTTTGGTCACTATCTCCGGAGAGTTTACATCAGCTCACCATTTTGATGTCTGACAGAGGTTTGCCACAAACGCCAATGCATATGAATGCTTATGGCTCTCATACTTTTTCATTCTGGAATCATAACGGAGAAAGATTTTGGGTAAAATTTCACTTTATAACTCAGCAGGGACATAAATTTTATACCAATGAAGAAGCTGAAAAACTAATCGGAAAAACGCGGGAAAAGTATCAGGAAGAACTGTATAATGCAATTAAAAGAGGTGATTTCCCGAGATGGACCTTAAAAGTGCAAATAATGCCGGAGGAGGATGCCCTAACAACGGACTACAATCCCTTTGACCTGACAAAAGTGTGGCCGCATGGAGAATATCCGCTGGTAGAAGTTGGAGTACTTGAATTAAATAAAAATCCGGAAAATCACTTTCAAACCATTGAAAATGCGGCTTTTTCGCCTTCAAATGTTGTTCCCGGCATTGGATTTTCGCCGGACAAAATGCTTCAGGCAAGAATATTCTCCTATCCTGATGCACAGAGATATCGTTTAGGAACACATTACAATGCACTTCCTCCAAACAGAGCGGTTTCTGAGGTGAATCACTATCACAAAGACGGGCCTATGCGCTTTTTTGACAACAACAACCCATCTCAGGATGCATACTATGAGCCCAACTCAAAAAACGGAGCTTTAGAAGATGCAAGCGTTGAAGAACCTCCATTAAAAGTTGACGGAAATGCCATGCGGTATGAAGAAAATGACAGCTATGGAGATTTTAGGCAAACCGGGAACCTCTTTAGATTATTTGATCCCGCTCAAAAGCAACGGCTATTCAACAACATCAGCAGTTCAATGCAGGGCGTTTCAAAAGAAATTATTGAAAGGCAATTAAAACTATTTGAATCCACAGACCCGGAATACGCAGCCGGAGTGTTAGAGGCACTCAAGCGACTTAGTAAGTAGGAGAAGTGGGTTTGGTTTTTGAGAAGTTTTAATGATATTGGAGTTGTTAGTTGCATAATTGATTATC
Source organism: Chitinophagaceae bacterium (assembly GCA_007695095.1). NCBI lineage: Bacteria > Pseudomonadati > Bacteroidota > Chitinophagia > Chitinophagales > Chitinophagaceae > Chitinophagaceae bacterium. Next base: position 3,500 of record REEL01000163.1, read on the forward strand.
AATTAATTAGCGTAAGCAACTCCTCCATCTTAAGTATCCGCAACTCACACGAAAGTTAAAAAGTAGTTTTGAAACCTTGCCCCTAGCGCAAGTCTTTAACCAAGTCATTTGTAGAGAAACATACTTGTACCCCAAAAAAAACATTACCCAATATAGTCGAGTTATGGTATAAAGTCCAAAGGGTTTAGAGGTATAAGTCCATCTTACAACAACTATTTCACTTGCAACTTACCACTATTGAGCAATTGCCCATCGGAAGAGAGGCGATATAAATACAAGCCGGGAGAAAAGCCCTGAGCGTTTATCGTCATAACATTTTCATTCACAGTATTTTGCATGAAAAGTAGGCGGCCATTGATGTCGAAAATTTCCAAGTGGAGTTCCTCAAATTCGATACCCTCTAAACTGAGTTGAGTTTGTCCACTAAAGGGGTTGGGATAGATCCGGATAATGGCCTCCTCTTTTAGGTTTTGGTCGATACTCAGCAGCTCAATCGTGACAAAATCGTGGCCGATAGTATGGAATACGGTATTGGTTAGTATCGGCTCGTTGAAATCGAAATAAATATCAGCTCTATTGTTGATAACCGTACCATCGGGATTGCCCGCCTTTTGTTTGATTTGAAATTTGACAAAACCGTGGCTTGCCGGCTCATTGACATTGCTATCGGGCAACATGATATTATCGAAATAAAACACCAAGGCTCCTCCGGCCTTCAATTCCCAGGTATAAGGATGGCTCGAAGTGCCGAATTGAATATCTTCTATACTCAAGTAGGGCGATATGCTATCGACAATAAAGACATTGATAGCTGTATCGGTACCTGTATTTTGGAAACGGATATGGTAGTTGAGCGGGATATTATTTTCGATAAAATGTTGAGGGCCATAGCCTATAGGTTGCGCCTGTTTATCATTGGGGTCATAAGCACCTTGGTTGGGACGGCAGTCTATATCAATAGCGGGGTGGCTATTGCCATTAAAAAACTGTGTCTGTCCGCCTGATGACTGTGCAGGGCCATTACAATCATGGATAAAGGTGCTGTGACTAGCAGCCCCAAGCAAGGGAGGAAAACTTGGAGCTTGGTCGGCCTCTATGCGGTAGGTCTTGCCGGGGAGTGCTGCCACTTGCAGGTCTTGACTTTGTCCGCTGCCCAATTGGAAGGTGCTCAATACAATAATGTTTTGGTCTTCCATGATAGCAAAATTATGGGGTTGGCTCATCGCAGCAGCGTTATTGCTGATAGTAAAAGTAACCGTATCATTGGTACAAGTAGCCGAGGTGCTTACTACCGGGCCTGTCCAAGCAGGCATACAGATAGTATCGGGATAGATGCGAGCTTCTGTACAATGGATTTGCCCCAAGCTTACATCGGGGTCGCAGCCTACGGTGGTATAAATGATAAACATTCCACTGCCGAACACCCCCACATTGCCAATATCAAAACTATAGGTATTACCATTTTGCGCAATAAGGGGTACAGAGCTGCTATCGAAGCTGATATAAGGGTCAAGGGTCACCTCTACATAAACATTTTGGGCAGGAATTGTCCCCAAGTTTTGATAGCTCACCCAATAATCCGAGGGAAAGCAGCGACGCAGAAAAGGAGAAGAAACCGAAACGGTCATATAAGTACAACTATCTATCACCGTGACTGGAAAATCGACGGTATCTGTTTGGTTGAAACCTGTAAAATCTACAGTTTGCGGGTTTTGACAAAAAGCCCAATAAGGTGTAAAGGTTTGTGCGCTAACGCTATAAGTACCTGTATCGGCCTCCATCAAAAAAGTACCTGCACCACCCAGGGTAACATCGTGCAAGCCATTGTTTTTCTGGAAATGAACAAAGCTGTTCGATAGAAGAGGTTCGCCGGCATCGTAGCTGCAATTGCCGTTTTGGTCCAAAAATATTCTACTAAAGATGCGATTGGTAAATAGCGTGCCTACAGAATCTACGGTCATCAAGAAGGGGCCTTGACCATCTACCCCAAAAATAGCATAGCCATTGTTGGGATTATGCCAGATGTATTTGCCATGAGCCACCGCCTGTCCGCTGCCTATGCCATTGTGATAAAGGAGCTGCCCACTCGCACTGAATTTGGTAAAGGCTACCGAATGAGATGCCGCGGCACTCCAAAATCCGGTAATCGTGAGGCTGCCATCGGCATTTTCCAAGGCATCAAGGGCATTATTGTAGGCACTGTTATTGCCAGTGCTTGTCCATTGCCAAAGTTGTTGCCCCAGCGCATCGACTCGCATCACCAGCATTTTTCGGTTGTTCCCCACATTTTCGTAACCCAAAATAATAAAATCACCATTCGTGGTTTCGATAACCGATTGAGCCGAGGCGATAACGCTCGAAGGTTGCACGACCGTCCAGAGCGGATTGCCTGCGGTATCGGTCTTGATGAGATAGACCTCTGTTCCGTTGCCGTTACCTTGCGCATAACTAGTGTCGATATTGCCTACCAAAAGATAATTTCCATCTGATACTTCCAATACAGTTTGTGCAAAAGTGCTATGATTAGGCACCGAATAGAAACGTGTCCAAAGAGTATCGGCTTCATTGTCTAGTTTGGCCATACCAAGATGATAGGTATTGGTACTATCGATACTATAGCTTGTTAGCAAGAGATGATTATCGCTGCTGATGACCAAATTTGCCTTGGTGCTGCCCGTGCCTACCGACATATTGCCCAAATCCAAAGCTCTATCCCAAATGAATTGGCCTTGCATACTGAGTTTTAATATACTTCCGTCGAAGTTGTTATCATTGTACAATACATAAATAGTAGTATCTAAGGGATTGTATTGTAAGGATACAAGTTGTTCATTTTGAGGTTTAGACAATTGATAACTCCATTGTACATCGCCCCAAAGATTGGTCTTGACGACATATATATCTTTATTGAATGTTCCTACTGTTCCTGCAAAAACAAAGCCATTGTCGGGAGTACGAACTGCACTGGGACGAAAGCCATCGGCATTGATATTGTAATAGGTGCGCAAGGTGCCTTGTGCCTGTACTTGACTCATTGACAATGCTATTAGGATAAGACTGAGCAGTAGTTTGATTTTCAATATACTATCCATTTCGATTAATTTTATTGTCTAAGATAACTAATTTTCTCAATTCTAACCTCGTAGCATGCCTCCGCATGTTACACGATAGTGATAAAATAGTTTTACACTTCACCCTTATCACAAGTCTTTACCCAAGAAATGTATTGACAGACTTGAACTTTTGAATAATTAGCAATTGGCAAAGAGTTTATTTTTTCAATATAAGTATTTAATATAAATTCAAAATACAGTTTGATCTCATTAATATTTTTATATTGATAAATCAAAGAGGTTATTTTAATGGTAAAAGTCCCAATCGCTTCAATGCTAAGGACTTAGGCCGGAATACTGCAAATTCAAAAGCAAAATCAAGTAAACTGAAAAAAATTATGGCAAAAAAATCAAATCCGGTCGTTTATTTTGAAATCCCGGTTAACGACATTGACAGAGCAATGAATTTTTATAAAAAAGTATTCAACTTTGACTTTGAAAAAGAAATTATTGACCATTATGAAATGGCGTTATTTCCTTTTACTGAAGAAATATCGGGAATTTCGGGTGCATTGGCAAAAGGTGATGTTTACAAACCAACAAATGACGGAGTGGTGATTTACTTCAAGACAGAAAACATTGATAAAACATTGCAATCAGCAACTTCAAACGGTGGAAAAGTTCTATATCCCAAAACAGATAACGGAATAGGACTTGTCGCAGAATTTGAAGATTCAGAAGGAAACAGGATTGCATTGTTTCAATCAATAAAGTAAGGAAATAAAAACAAAGGCAGAAAAATCTCCATAAAAAGCACTAGTCTCAAAATATCGCAAGTTAAAAACACAGACTTGTGCCGGGTTTTGTATGATTTTACAAACTATTTTTAACTGAATTCCAGATTAATAAATATAGTTAATTATTACTTCATAAATATGCTATTCACTACTCCCCTGCTCCATCCAAGTGAAAATTTTGACGCTCTTCGGTATTTGTAAACCCGAACTTAATTTTGTGAATTTATATTTTCGAAATACAAATCCGAAAGATCTGTAAGTGATTTTATTTACCGGTATTAAATTTGTCCTCACCCCAATTTGCAGGATTGTTAATGATATAATCCGAAATGCGTTGATATTCTGCATCGTCCCGGATAATGTGGTCGTGAAAGCGTGAATGCCAGCCGTGTTCTAAGCCCAAACGGTTAGCGTGTTTGGTTACAGCAGATTTGTATGATCTGATAATGGTTGAAATCGAATTTGATTTAGGTGAAATGGATGCCATTTGTTTGTTTTTGGGGGTGATTGTTGGTGATGGACGTAGAGACGTTGCATGCAACGTCTGTACTTGCAACGTCTGTACAGATAGTGGTGTTTTTTTTGATGGTTGAGACGTTGCGTGCAACGTCTGTACATTATCGATGCCAACGACATTGGAATCCCTATTGATTTTGTTATTTTTTTTGATTCCATCCGGTTTGTCCAATATCAAAATACCATGAATATGGTTTGGCATGACAATGTAATCGCCCAATTCAACAAATGGTGAAT
>REEL01000164.1 GCA_007695095.1 Chitinophagaceae bacterium
TTTCCATTTCCAGCTCTTTCTATTCAGGAGATTATTACACGCGACTTGAGAGCATGCACAAAATCTAATATTTACAGTAGTCGCGCTCATAATGACGGAAGTTTTTTAGGTTTTCCCTTTTATGAGCGCGCTAATAAAATTGCTGCCTTTGAATTTTTGAATTCTTGGAATTTGGCCTCTTGGGACTTTCCCACCCCCAAGTCCGGAATAAAGGCCGCACCCCTTCTGCAAAACGTCTTCTTTATGTTCTTTAAGCTTGAAGTTTATCCAAAATATAAATACAAAAGCCTGTCGTGCCGTTAATCGGGCCTTGAGGGATTGTCCAATAAAACAAGAAAGCTTAGAATATGAAAAGTAAATGGACAGCGAACAGCCTCACACCACACCGTCATTGTGAGCTTCAAAAGGGTAAGCTATGCGGGCGGGCTTGAAGTGTGACAATCTCATGATTGGGGGCAGGGGCTTTCAAACAGTTTTAACAAGCCCTTCTAACCCCTTTTATGAGCGCGCTAATAAAATTGCTGCCTTTGAATTTTTGAATTCTTGGAATTTGGTCTCTTGGGTCTTGGTATTCTTGGGTCTTGCGAAGTATATTTGACATCATAATTTTTCCATTCTTCCCTCCCTGCCTACTGCTGATGCCTACAGCCTACTTCCCCCCTCGGTTCTTCCCACTCTAAAAAAAGCCCTCTCAAAACAATTTCTTCCTCGATTTCCAAAAAGCTTATTAAGTTTGTAACTTAACAATCAATCATCCCTTTAATTATGGAAAAAATTGAACACATAGGCATAGCTGTCGAAAATCTGGAAAAATCCATGAAGCTTTTTGAAATCCTTCACGGAGCAAAGTCATACAAAACAGAAACCGTTGATTCCGAAAAAGTGATTACTGCATTTTTCCGGTGTGGAGAAAGTAAAATAGAACTTTTACAAGGCACCGACCCCGATAGCCCTATCTCAAAATTTATTTCTAAAAGAGGTGAAGGCATTCATCACATAGCTTTTGATGTGAAAAACTTAGAAGAATATATGCAAAAACTAAAAGCCTCCGGAATCAGATTGCTTAACGAAACACCCAAAAAAGGTGCAGACAATAAACTCATTTGTTTTCTTCATCCAAAAGATACTAATAATGTCTTAATAGAACTTTGTCAGGATATTCCCTGAACTTCAAAGAGCTAAAATTGTTTATCATTTATGGAATTAAAAACCTATAAACACATTTTTTTTGATTTAGACCATACCCTATGGGATTTTGAGAAAAACTCCAAAGAGACTTTGGAAGAAATGTATGCCGATTTTCACCTCAATACCTGGGGCATTAAATCTTTTGATGACTTTTACACCAATTATAAAAATATAAATCTTGAATACTGGAGATTATACCGGGAAAATAAAATCCAAAAACATGACCTGCGTTTCGGGAGATTTTACAAAACACTTAAAGCATTTGGAGTAGAAGAAGAAAGTCTGACAAATAAACTGGCTGATCGCTATGTGGAAAGTTGCCCCAGAAAACAACACCTTTTCCCTTTTGCATTAGAAATACTAAATTACCTGAAAGGGAAATATAAATTACATGTCATTACAAACGGTTTTAAAGAATCCCAATACACCAAATTGACTTCTTCCGGCATTAGAGATTATTTTGAACATATTATTACCTCTGAGGATGTGCAATCAAAAAAACCGGATAGACGTATTTTTGAATACAGTATGCAACGCTGCGCAGCAATTAACAGCGACTGCATTATGATAGGCGATAACCTTATAGCTGATATCCTTGGAGCAAAATCCGTATTGATTGATCAGGTATATTTCAATCCGTTTAAAACTGCACATAAAGAACAAATTACTTTCGAAGTTGGTTGTTTAAGCGAAATAAAAAGATTTTTATAGCTAAAAATTAAAATTCAGTGAAAGTATCGCTTTCCCCATATCGCCCACTCTGAAAGCTGACTTCTCAACATCTATCATCTCTTCATCTCTAAAAATCTGACCGTCTGTTTCCAATTTTCGCTTAATCTTGCCTTTACCACTAACGGCATAAGAAAGCCCGTAGAAAATTTCAGCTCCTATAGAAAAATTAGCATTTAACTTATAACGAAATCCAATTCCGGGATATGCATAAAAATGGTTTTCCGGCCCGAAATCTGTAGTCGTTGTAATATAATCCCCGTTATCTCCAAAACCGGCACTCCCGGAGTCAATAACCTCTATAGTTTCTGTATTTTTCAAAGAAGAATAACCATACCCAAAATCCAAAATTCCGTAAACGGCTGTTTTTCTAAAGTCAGCGAATTTTAATTGAAAACCGGTCAGTAAATCAATCTTGAAAAATCGATTATTCTCAGCCAGCAGTAATCCCGCCGGAAATTTCTCGTCCTTGTTTTCATTTTTGTATACCAAATTTGTCCCTAAGCGCAAAGCTACAGATTCACTGATGTAAAACCTAAAAAGCAAACTGCTGCTCACCGGATTCGCCTCTGCCTGTAAAAAGTTATTTCCAAAAGGTTGAATACCAAAAGACAACTCTTTGCTTCCTTTTTCAGGTAAGCTTAACGTATCTTCGGCCAAAATAGATAGGAAAGTAAGTATAAAAACGTTGAGGAGTATAAGGTTTTTCAAAAGAATTAATTTTAGAAACGATAACAAATATAGAAAGTACTTGTTTGACTATATTAATAGTTTTTTAATTCAAAAAGATTAAAATTGATTTTTATTTCATTTTCCAAATGATTATTTTTCCCCTGAGGAATAAATTTTCTTGCTTAAAAATACTTTTTTTATGAACGTATTAGTAACCGGAGGGACGGGTTTTGTCGGAGCATATATCATTCGCTATTTATTGAAAAAAGGCTATAAAGTAAAGGCTATACACCGGGCAAACAGTGATTTCAGCCTAATTAGTGATGTGAAAGATAAAATTGAATGGTTTGAAAGCGATGTCAATGATACGGATGGACTGAATATAGCCTGCCAAAATATTGATCATGTATATCATGTTGCCGGATTAATTTCCTTTAAAAAGTCCGAAAAGAGTAAAATGATGCATGTCAATATGGAAGGCACTGCCAACATAGTAAATATGTGCTTATCCAATAATGTAAAAAAGCTCTTGTACATAAGTTCTATTGCTGCCATTGGCAGAAAAACACCCGAAAATGAAATTGACGAATCAGCTGTTTGGGAAAAAAGTAAATACAATTCTGCATACGGACTCTCAAAATATTTAGGTGAACGGGAAGTCTGGCGCGGACAAGCTGAGGGTTTAAACGTGGTGATTACAAATCCTTCCATGATAATTGGCGGAGGATTTTGGGATGCGGGTACAGCCAGACTTTTTGATAAAGTTTATAAAGGCATCAGCTTTTATCCGGGTGGGACTAATGCTTTTGTAGATGTGCGTGATGTGGCAGAAATGAGCATTCAACTGATGGAATCAGATATTAGTGGTAATCGATACATTATGTCTGGCGGAAACATGGCTTACAAAGAGGTACTCACGCAAATAGCAAAAGCCTATTCCTTTAAGCCACCAACTATTAAAGCCGGAAAAGCCCTTTTGAAAACCGTAATGTATGCCGATCAGTTGAGCACAATAATTACCCGTAAACAGCCACTTTTTTCTTCAGAAATGCTGCATTTCATGACTGAAAAGTTTTACTACAGTAATGAAAAAATAAAACGCACTTTGAATACAGACTTTCGTCCATTGGAAAATACGATAGAGGAGACGGCCCGGCATTATTTAGAAAGCTTAGAAAAAAATCGTCGTTATGCTATTCTGCCTTTGCCAGATTCTTCATCCGGGAAGCTCTGACAGCCGGGAACCAGGATGCAAGTATGGAAATAAAAATGACAGTCACGGAAATCAACACAAAATCAAGTAACTGTAATTCTACCGGATAAGCGCTAACAACAAAACTACCACTGCTGCTGATTTTAATCAGCTCAAAATGAATTTGTGCAAAAGCTATTAAAATTGCCAGCAAACTGCCTGCCAGTGCACCTCCTAATGAAATAATCAAACCCTCAGCTATAAAAATATTTCGAATAGTATTTGGCGTGGCTCCCATAGCCTGCAATATGGCAATATCATGCTTTTTCTCCAACACCAGCATAGACAATGAGCCTACTATATTGAATGCTGCAATTATTAAAATCAAAGTAAGTATGGCATATACCACCCACTTTTCTGTCTGCATAATACTATAGAGCGTTTCATTCAGCTGATAACGGGTTTGGACCACATATTCATCACTCAGCAATTGCCTGAGTTGATTCGCTACCCTATTTTGATTATAACCACTTATTAATTTTATGTCCAAAGCGGTTACTGTCTTTTCATTATAATTCAGCACCTCCTGCATAAAAGTAACCGGAACAAAAATATACTGATTATCAAATTCCTGCTGAATAGAAAAAACGGAGGAGGGGGCAATAGTTCTTCGGTTAAATGCCTGGTCGGGATTTATACTACTGATTCTGCCGGTCCGGTTGGGAACATATAAAACCAAATTGTGAAAACTTTGCTCAACCTGTATATTCAAAGCCCTTTGAACACCGGCACCAAGAATTGCCCGCGGAGCACCCATATCCATAAGTGCATATTCTCCTCTTACTATATAATTTTTTAAGTCAGAAACCTTTTCATAACGACTGTCAACGCCGCGCACCAAAGCAAGATATTCTTCATCCCGGTATCTCACAAGCACCCTTTCTTCCAAAAACATGCTTATTTCTTCTACTCCATTTACCGACTTTATAAATTCATAATCTTCATCGGTAAATTCAAACACTTTTCCTTCAGCAGCCGTAATCCTGATTTCCGGATCTAATACGCCGTAAAGTTGCTTGACCAGACTTTCAAATCCGTTGAAAACAGAGAGCACAAGCACCAGGGCCATAACACCTATTCCCATTCCCTTCATCGAAATAGCAGTGAGTATATTTACTGCATTACTACTCTTTTTGGAATATAAGTAACGACCTGCAATTTTTAATATGAATGAAAAATTATTCAATTGCTTATGATTCAGAATCTTTATCTCTGTCCTTATCTTTTTTAAGAATCTCCTCTATTTTAATCGCATCATCCAACGAATTGTCAAGAAAAAATTCTATTTCGGGCATTCTGCGAAGGTGATGTCTCAGCTTTTTACCCATTTGAAAACGAATTTCATGAACATTCGATTGTAATTGTGTCAAAACAGCTTCTTTATCTTCCACATTAAAGATGCTCACATAAGCCCTGGCAATGAGTAAATCAGGCGTAACCTCCACCTGTGTAATCGTTACTAATGAACGTCCGTAAAACGAACTGCCCGATTGCATAAATATTTCTCCTAAGGCCTCTCTAATTAAAGAGGAAACTCTTTTTTGTCTTCTACTTTCCATACGGTAAAGATATAAACAATTCAGCAAATGAAAGAGATACTGATTTGTGGTTTCTGTTTATGAAAACATTTTTTACCCATAAAAACCTAATTTCTAAAAACTTTAATAACGTTGTTTTTTAAATAATAAAAAATAGAATCAGATTCCACTTTGTCCGGATTTAAAGTATTCATAAAGCTAAGTGACCAAAAAGGTTTTAATTAAAAATTTATTGATAAATTTGTCAAATATATGAAAGGCTTTGGCAGAATTCTCCAATATATTCTTAAGTACAGGTTTTACGCAGGTTTAAATATTATTTTTAACTTGCTGGCGATACTTTTTTCTTTGGTTTCCCTGGCCATGATTTTCCCCTTTCTTCAGATTTTGTTTGAAAACGAACAACTCGTTCAGGAGAAACCGGTTTGGGAGTTCTCTGTAAAGACCATACTCGAGTATTTTAACTATACTCTCAGCAATATCATTATTGAGTACGGAAAACCCCAGGCTTTACTGTTTATTTGCATTTTAGTTACTATTATCTTTTTCTTCAAAAATTTGTTTCGCTATCTCGCCCTCTACAATCTGGCACCAATCAGAAACGGCGTTGTAAAAGACATCCGTAATAATCTGTATAATAAAACTATTCATCTGCCGCTGGGCTACTACAGTGAAGAAAAAAAAGGGGATATTATTTCCAGAATGACTTCCGATGTACAGGAGGTTGAATGGGGCATCATGAGCACGCTGGAAGTAACTTTCAGGGAACCCGTCACTATTATCACTTATCTGGGAGCTATGTTATTTATGAGCCCCCAACTAACCCTTTTCGTTTTATTAATGCTGTTAGTGACCGGACTAATCGTCGGTAGAATTGGCAAAAGTCTGAAAAAAACATCTACTGAAGGTCAGGAAAAAATGGGCGGACTGCTTTCTATAATTGACGAAACACTTACCGGATTGAGAGTTATTAAAGCTTTTAATGCACAAAAACTACTTAAAGAAAAGTTTCAAAGAGAAAACCACTCCTACTTCAATACGGTTAATAAAATGTTGCGTCGTAAGGATTTATCATCCCCTTTAAGTGAATTTCTGGGAATAACTATAGTGGCAGTTGTGTTATGGTTTGGAGGAAATTTAGTATTAGACCCTGACACAGGCCTTTCAGCAGAGGCATTCATAACTTTTATGGTTATTTTCTCGCAGCTAATACCTCCGGCAAAAAGTTTCTCCTCAGCTTTTTATAATATCCAAAAAGGCTTAGCATCTTCAGAAAGAATTCATAAAATTCTGGATGCACCGATAACCATTAAAGACAATGAGAATGCGCTGCCAAAAGAATCATTTGAAAAAATAATTGAGTATAAAGATGTGCAGTTTGGCTACCAAAAAGAAGTTGTCCTAAGCGACATTAACATCAAAATCGAAAAAGGTCAGACTATCGCCATTGTAGGTCAGTCAGGCTCCGGCAAATCCACTCTGGTGGATCTCCTCCCTCGTTTCTACGATACTAATGAAGGAGCCATTTTCATAGACGGAGAAAATATTAAAAATTATAAACTAAAAGATTTACGAAATTTAATGGGTGTCGTTTCTCAGGAACCCATTTTGTTTAATGATACCATATATAATAATATTACTTTGGGACTTGAAAATGTAACTATTGAAAAAGTTACAGAAGCCGCCCGCATAGCTAATGCTTTGCCTTTTATAGAGCAAATGGAAAATGGTTTTGAAACCAATATTGGTGATCGCGGCAACAGGCTAAGCGGTGGTGAGAAGCAAAGACTTACAATAGCCAGAGCCATTCTAAGCGACCCTCCAATACTGATTTTAGATGAAGCGACCTCCTCTCTGGATACTGAGTCTGAAAAACTGGTGCAAGATGCCATTTCAAAACTTATGAAAAACAGAACCTCTCTGGTTATTGCACACAGACTTTCAACCATTCAGTTTGCCGATATGATTTATGTAATGCAGGAAGGGCGCATAGTTGAAAAGGGCAATCACATTGGACTTATGTCTAAACAAAACGGAATTTATAAAAAATTGGTGGAACTTCAGGCTTTCTGATCGTATATTCCACATTTTGTGGATTTTTTTTCACTTTAAATATCCCCTTTAATCAATTTAACCTTCAGCAGCATGTTATAAAGACTGTTTTATAAGCAGTTATAATTTTATTGTTTTTTTGGCAGGATATTCGCAATGATTGATATAACTAAAAATATATCATTATGAAGACTATCTATCAATTGTTATTTTTATTTATTATTTCAAGTGCAACTATTGCCCAGCCACATTTTGGTATTAAAGGTGGTTTGAACATGTCAAATCTTTTTGTAGATGAAGTAGACGATGAAAATGTCCGCATCGGTTATCATGCCGGTATTTTCATCGAAGCGCCTGTTACCGATCGCATTTCAATACAACCCGAATTAGTATATAATACGAAGGGTGCTACAGTAAAATATGACAATTTAATTTCCGGAGAATTTACATTTGCCTTAGATTATATTGACCTGCCATTACTGGCTGTTATTAACCTTTCTGACAACTTTAATATCAAAGGTGGTATGTACGCATCTTATTTACTTAGAGCCAAGGCCATTAATGAGAGTGACGGAATTTTTGATTTTACAGAAGAAATCAACCGGGATAATTTTAACGATTTTGATTATGGTATCTCAGCGGGCTTAGGATTCAAACTTAACTGGCTGCATGCAGGGCTAAGGTATAATTACGGATTAAGAGAAATCGGAAGGGAAAGAGAAACTTTTGGTATAACCTACAGACCAACCAATGCCCGAAATTCGGTAGCTTAGCTATATCTTGGAATTAGCTTCTAAATGTACTTTTATTTTAAACTTTTTTTGAATTATTTTTTTACTTACATAAATGTCATTGACTATGAAAACGCTATCTGAAATTATAAATAAACTCCATTCAAAAGGTTATAAGACGAACTTTGGTAATAATGAAGGAGTTATTATTAACATGGAAACAAAAAAAAGATACCAACCTGAAGAACTTGAGATTCTGAAAGTATATCGTTTTGAAGGAGACTCAAACCCCGATGACAGCAGTGTGCTTTATGTTATGAGAGACAAAGAAGGGAACAAAGGCTCATATGTTGACGCCTACGGAGCCTATGCAGGAGAAGATGCTGTTAATTTAACAAAATTTATTAGAAAAATTCCTGAAAAAATACAAGATAATCTATAATTTTTATTATATTACTTCCACACAATTAAAAAACAAGCATTATTTTTAACTATTAAATTTATTATTATTATGGAAAAAGGAAATGGAAAAGTATTATTTGCACTATTAGCCGGTGCTGCTGTTGGAACAGCAATGGGATTATTATTCGCCCCAAATTCAGGTAAAGATACCAGAAAGCAAGTTTCTGAATCATTTAAAGACTTGAATGAAAAACTTACGAAAGAAACTGAGCAAATTACACAAAAAGCGAAAGAACTACTTAATAAGTCTGAAGAGACTCTTAATAAAGTAAAAGCTAAAGCTAAAGAAGCTGTATAATTCATTCAAAGTTTTTAATTTTACGGGATAAGCGGTTTTTAATCGTTTATCCCAATTTTTATGTAAATAACTCAGGTGGAAGAAGCTAAACAAAAATTTAAAGAACTTAAAGAAGAATTAAAAGAGTATGTCCGACTGCAAAGCGACTATTACTATTTTAAATTAATTGATAAAGTTTCAACATCTATTGCGTTGGTCAGCATATTACTGATACTTTTGCTTTCAGCTTTTATGCTCGTCCTACTCCTAAGTTTTGGTTTAGCAATTTGGTTAAATTATCAATTTGATTCTTTCTTTCTGGGATTCGGACTCGCAGCTTTAGTATATTTCCTTATTATCAGTATATTAATGATCTTCAGAAAGTCGTTAACCCATGCCATAGCCGGTTTTTTTATTCGTGCAATAATGGATTCGGGTGAGGATGAAAAAACAGCTGAAGAAGGAAACGAAGAAAAAGAAAAGTAGAGTTTAGATGTTCGTTGATAAATAAATTATAATGACAAAAGTCTCCATCAGAAATATACATCAGTTAAGAGAACATCGGGCAAAGCTCAAACTTGAGATTTATAAAAAAGAAAAAAAAATCTCTGAAGATTTTAAGAGCCTTAGTGTCAGCATGGCTCCATCTAAAATCATTCGCAGAACCATTGAAAACCTAACCGAAAATAATATTCTCAAAAGCAACCCTGCTTACCGCTTTGTCCAGTTAATGGTTTCATACTCCGTAGAAAATGTTCTCTTTAGAAAAAAATCCCGTACCTTTCAGAATTCAGTTATCTTATTCACGCAATCCATCATTTCCGTTTTTTTCCAAAAAGGTGTAGATAACATAAGCGAATACCTTCGCGACTATTTTGGCTCCGACAAAAAAGAAAAAAAGGAGAAAAAAGAATCAGACAAGGATAATAATGACGATTATTTAGGTATTTAATAAACTTAAACTTTTCTTTTTGGGTTATTTCGCTAAGTCTAATAAAATACCATAAAATTCTCTTTCTTAAACGAAAAGTAAATGAAAAACAAAAGCTTTCTAAGCAGTGTCTTATCCTTAAACTGCCCAAGATGTCGAAAAGGACATATGTTCAGAGATGAAAAAACTTTTACCTTTACCGATGTTCAATCAATGCCCGAAAGATGTCCCGTTTGCGGTCAACCCTATTTTATTGAAGTAGCTTTTTATTATGGCGCACTCTATGTCAGCTATGGAGTCTCAGTAGCACTTTCTGTCGCAAATTTTGTTTGGTATTTTTTATTGTTTGACTGGAATACCTGGCAGTATTTATTAATCAACTTTGGCATTCTCGCTTTTTTATTTCCATATATTCTTCGTGTAAGCCGTTCAATTTGGGCGCATCTTTTCATTCGATTTGATCCGGATGCAGAAAATAATAAAATTTTACCGCCGGATATTGAAGGCAAAACACCGAATGTTAAAAAACAGGAATAATAAGATATAAATTATTTTCTCTAATTTTTTAACTATAGTTTGGCTTTTGATGTTATAACAAATATTGTTAACTTACTATTCTTAAACTAAAATTATGGCTTACCCCAAACGTATTTCTATCGTCTTACTTTTATTGTTTCTCCCCTTTTTGTTTGCCTGTTCTTCAGGAAATAGTAATACACAGGAAAAAAATGCATACACAATTGGCTTTTTAGATGCCGTGGAAGATGCTACATTGTCTGAAGCCAGAAAAGGATTTACCGATGCGTTAAAAGCAAACAACATAAGTGAGGAAGATGGGAACCTTAAGATTTATTTTAGAAATGCACAGGGTGATATGGCTACTTTAGTTCAGTCACTTCAGTACTTTGTTAATACAAAAGTAGATTTAATTGCTGCCAATTCAACACTTTCTACCATCACAGCTGTTCAAAGGAGTGAAGGGATTCCGGTTTGTATGATGGTTGCACCGGACCCGGCTTTAGCAGGTCTGAATGACGCCGAAGGCAACTATCCTAAAAATCTTTTTGGGGTTTACGAATCGCTTGACTACATAGATTCTTCCATGAAACTCATTAAAGAATGGATGCCGGAAGCAAAAAAGATTGGTCTTGTGTATAATCAGGCAGAGACACAAAGTGTCAATGCACTGGAACGTATTGAATCACTGGCAAAAGCCCTGTCTTACAGAGTTATTGCTCTGCCGGTTACCAATTCCTCAGAAACTCAGTTAGTTACAGAATCACTTTTGTATCAGGATATAGATGTCTTCTTTGCCCTGCCGGATAATATTATTTTCTCATCCTTTGAGGTAATTCTCCGCTCTTGTGAAGAAGCAGGTGTTCCTATATTTACCAGTGAATCCGGTTTGGTCAAAAGAGGAGCCGTTGCAGCCTACGGTGCTGATTTTTATTATTGGGGTTATCAGGCAGGAGAACAAGCCGCAGCTTATTTAAAAGGCGACAGATCTGCACTGCCCGGCATTGAAAAAGTACAGTTAAGGAAAAAAACATTTAATCAGGAAGCTGCCCTAAAGTTTGGGTTTACCGATTTTGAAGGATTTGAACCCGTAAATTTGTAGTTTGTTTTACCTATCTGCCATAACACTTGGTTTAGCATTTGCTTCTATGTGTTTGGGCATTTTTATTTCGTTACGAATTTTCAATTTTCCCGATATCACAGCAGATGGTAGTTATACCCTGGGTGGTGTTATAACAGCAGTAGGTATAATGGCAGGCTGGCCTTTGCCTTTAGTTTTTTCTGCCTCTGTATTAGCCGGCATGCTCGCAGGAACTGCTACGGGACTCATACATACCCGCTTAAAAATAAATAGCCTGTTGAGTGGCATATTGGTTATGACAGCCCTTTATTCCGTAAATCTCAATATACTGGGAAGGTCAAACTTACCACTGGCTTTAGATACTGAAAATATTTTCAGTTATTTCACGCTTTTTTCAACTTCAACCATAAATAACTTTTTTACACTTACACTGATAGTTGGAGTTCTTGCTATATTTATTTCATGGTTACTCAAAACTGATTTCGGACTCTCCATGAGGGCTGCCGGAAATAATATTAAAATGGCCAGAAGTTTCGGTATTAATGCAAATTTTATTAAAATTATTGGACTCGCAATTGCCAATGGCTTTATAGCTATAAGCGGTTTTTTAATTGTTCAGATGCAAGGCTTCGCAGATATTAATATGGGTGTAGGAATAGTAATTCTGGGTCTGGGTGCCGTAATTATCGGAGAAACTGTATCAGAACTCGCCGGATTTAAAAAAATATTTTTGAGAGTATGCGGTGTAATTTTAGGCTCCATCATTTTTAGATTGGTACTTTCTTTTGCCATCAGCGCCGGAATTAACCCAAACTGGATGAAGCTCTTGACAGCACTCATTGTTTTGCTGATAATTGGTATCCCAAGCCTTATTCCATCTCTCAGTAAAAAAATTAAGTTAGAATAGAGTTTATGCTGGAGTTAAAAAATGTATATAAAACCTTTGATGATGGAAGTGGAATGACTTTTAACGCTTTAGAGGATATCAACCTGCACTTTAAAAAAGGTACTTTTACAACCATTATAGGTGGCAACGGGAGCGGAAAATCTACTTTACTGAATGTGATAGCCGGAAATCTTTCCTGTGAAAAAGGAGAAATTTTACTGAAAAATAAAAAAATAAACCACCTCTCAGACTATAAAAGAGCTGCCTTTATCAGTCGTATTTTTCAAGACCCTTTGTCAGGAACAGCTCCGGGATTAACAATTATAGAAAATATGAGGCTGGCAGCTTTAAGAAATAAAAGCAAAGGGCTCAAGCTCGGAATCAACAGTTCTTTTAAATCAATCATAAAAGAAAAAATCAGTCAGTTAGGTTTAGGTTTAGAGAATAATCTGAATCAACCTGTCAGCAATCTATCCGGAGGTCAAAGACAGGCTTTAACTTTAGTAATGGCAACCATTGAACTGCCGGAAGTAATCCTCCTGGACGAGCCAACAGCGGCCTTAGACCCAAAAGCTGCCGGATTGATAATGAAAATAGCTGCTGAAATAATTCAAAAAGAACAATTGACCGCAATATTAGTAACACACAATATGCAGGAAGCCATACAATATGGAGATCGTTTATTGCATATTCACCATGGTAAAATAAAGCGGGATTTAGATGCGCAGGAAAAGTCAACTCTCAAGCCATTAGAACTGATAAGCTGGTTTCAGGAAATTTAAACTACCATTCATCTTTCACTTCAGTATGCACCGGACTGCCCATAGTTTCTTTTAGGTCAGCAATAAGCTCTTGCATATAGGTATGTATCTGCTCCAAATGATTGAAATTTCTGTTTTTATGCGGTGAATCCGGATCTAACAATTCGTGTATGGTTTAACTTAAATTTAATTTTCATTAAGTGTAAAAAATTGAA
>REEL01000165.1 GCA_007695095.1 Chitinophagaceae bacterium
TCTGATTTGGTAAAAATCTTTAGGAGTTAGTTAGATTCATTTTACCAATGCTTTGACAAAAAAGGGTTAAGACTATTAATCGTTTTTTACTCTCAAAAATTAATAACTTCCTCACCGGAATGTATACTTAACTTTTTCTCGGGAGCAGCTTCAACTCTTCCTATGACTTTTGCGTCAATATTAAATTGAGCTGCAGATTCTATGATTTTGAAGGCTGTTTTTTCGTCTGTGTATATTTCCATTCTGTGCCCCATATTAAAAACCTGATACATTTCCTTAGCTGCAGCACCGGAAACTTTTTGTATTTCTTTAAAAATTACAGGAGTTTCAAATAAATCATCTTTAATAATGTGGCAGTTATCAGCATAATGCAGGACTTTTGTTTGTCCACCACCGGTGCAATGAATAATGCCATCAATTTTACCTTTCCAATGCTTAAATGTTTCAAGTAAAACAGGCGCATAGGTTCGGGTAGGGGATAAAATTAAATCTCCTATGTTTTCGCCTCCGGCAAGATTGTCTTCCAGTTTATAAGGTCCTGAATAAGCTAAATCAGCAGGTGTTGAGGGATCTGCACACTCAGGGTATTTTTTTAAATAAAAATCAGAAAGCAAGTCGTGTCTTGCTGAAGTTAATCCATTACTTCCAATGCCACTGTTTGGAGCATTTTCATAAGCAGCCTGACCTGTGGATGAAAGTCCCACTATGCAGTTTCCTGCTTTTATGTCAGCGGCATTAATTACATTTTTCAAAGGTATCCGACAGGCCATAGTCCCGTCAACCGTTAATGTTCTGACTAAATCTCCTACGTCGGCAGTCTCGCCACCTAAAAATTCAATGTGAACCCCAAATTCTTTAAGTGTTTGAAACACTTTATAACTACCCTGAATAATGGCTTCTATGACTTCGCCTTTTATCAGGTGTTTGTTTCTGTTAAGAATGGATGAAAAAATAAAAGGACCTTCAGCACCCACACATAGCATATCATCCAGATTCATAACTATGGCATCCTGGGCAATACCTTCCCAGCAGCTTAAATCACCGCTTTCTCTCCATTTTAAATAGGCTAAAATGGATTTAGTTCCCGAGCCGTCAGCATGAATGATGCTTCCATAGTTTTTGTCACCACTCAGATAATCAGGATAAATTTTGCAAAATGCTTTTGGAAACAATCCCTGGTCAAGCCCTTTAACGGCTGCGTGCACTTCTTCTTTTTGGGCGGAAACTCCTCTCTTGGCATATCTGTTTTCAGAATCCATCTATTTGTTTTTTTACAAAATTAATCTTTCGAAGCTTTTTAGCTTCATTATCACAAGACTTTCATAAAAATAAGAAGGATTAACTTATCGATCAGCCGGGTCAACTCTTATGTCTGACGGTTGAACTGATTCCAGAATAAAGTCATCTGATATAACCCTAAAAGTAGTTCTTCTGTTTTCCTGATGTTCTTCCTCAGTACATTCAACTCCCGGTTTGCAATGGTTAACAAGATTTGATTCACCATATCCTTTTGCCAGTAAACGCTCTTGCTGAATGCCATTTTCAACCAGATATCTCACAACTGAGCGGGCTCTTTCAAGAGAAAGTCGTTGATTATAAGAAACCGAACCCCGTGAATCAGTATGAGAACCGATTTCCAGCTGAATGTTTGGATTTTCTTCCAGCATCATTGAAAGGGTATCCAAAACAGCTAATGATTCCTCACGTAGGGTAGAGGCATCAAAATCATAATAAATATTAGGAATCACAATCTCTCTGTCTCTGAAAATTCTATCGAGAATTAGCTCAACATATACGGTAACGGTTACATTTTCTAAATCTTTTTTTCCTCTGGTTGTTACTGTTTCCGAGCGATTGAAAAAACCTTCTTTGCTGCCCATTACGCTGTAAGCTGTTTCTTTTTCCAGCTCAAATCGAAAAGTTCCGTCCTCTCCAACTATACTGTCTCCTATATCTGTTTGTCCGGTTCTTTCTATCTTTCTGAGTTGTACTTCAGCACCTTCAATCGGTTCGTATCCGGTAATTTCTGATGAAGGGTCTTCCGGATTTTCATATACGGCTGTTTTAACTATCCCCTCAAGCACAAATAGATTTTCGTTTCTCTTTACGAAGCGATATATATCATCACCACCTTTGCCACCACTTCTTGCTGAAGTGAAATAGCCGGACATTCGAACAGGGTCATTCACACCTTTAGGTTCTGCCTGATCAACGATTAATCCAAAATCATCACCACCTGAATTTATGGGATATTTCATATTTTGAACATTCGTCCAGCTGTCACCCGTTGGTTCTGCTGAAAAAATATCCAAACCACCCATTCCGGGATGCCCGTTAGATGAAAAATATAATGTTCCATCAGGAGCTACATAAGGGAAAAGTTCATCACCTTCTGTATTTATTTCGTTACCCAGATTTATAGGGTTACTCCATCCTGTTCCGGTACGATATGCGTAGTATAAATCTTTGCCTCCAAAACCTCCGGGAGCATCTGAAGAAAAAATCAGCATATTGCCGTCGTTTGATATAAAAGGAGTTCCGGTATTAACACTATCCTCAAATAAATCCAAACGATAGGGTGCCATCCATTCGCCATTTGGTCCAATCCGGGATTCATAGATATAACAATAGTCAGTAATTAACTCTTGTGAACCGCATCTGACAAAGTACATTAAGGTAAAGTCTCTGTTAAAGGCCGGTGTTCCGTCATTGAATCCGGAACTGGTAATTTCACTGAATTGACGGGCTTCCTGAAAAACTCCGTTTCTGTCTTTTTCAGATATAAATATGTCCATATACTGCTCGCCTGTCCAGCCGTATACATCTTCTCCGGTAGCATCAGGCCTGGAAGAAGTAAATACCAATGCACCCCTTCTGTACAAGACCGGTGCAAATTCATGATAGGGAGAGTTTAAAGGCTCAAAATTAAATACATCGATGGTTTGTCTGGCTCTTTTCCA
Organism: Chitinophagaceae bacterium; assembly: GCA_007695095.1. Classification (NCBI taxonomy): domain Bacteria; kingdom Pseudomonadati; phylum Bacteroidota; class Chitinophagia; order Chitinophagales; family Chitinophagaceae; species Chitinophagaceae bacterium. The sequence goes on from REEL01000165.1 coordinate 2,961, forward strand.
TTCCATAGCATTTCTGGAAGCGGCTATTTCACGATTTGCTTTACCTCTTGAAAAAGGTTCCTCACGACCATATTTCTCAAAAGCTGAAATTGCCTGTTGATATTTTTCGTTTGCTTTGAGGCTTTGTCCATATTTATAATAAACTATCGGATCTCGATAGTCTAATTCTATGGCTCTTTCATACCATCGTTCGGCAGACTCGCTATTATTCGCTAAGCGGTAAGACTCAGCTGCCTTAAAAGCTGCTTCAGCTCTCTGAGCGGGGACTTCCTTTTCTCTATATTCCTGAACATATAAAGGCGCTGCAATTGAATACATCTTCCGGTCAAATGCAATATTTGGATCCGTAATTTCTGAAGTTGTGGTGCATGCTGATAAAAATGCAGCTATCAGAAAAAAATAAATGGTCGAATTTTTTTTAAACATATTAAAGTTATGTGCTAACGAGGCTTAAAATTATTACAAATAAACAATAAAAGTATAAAATACGGCTTTTAAAGTTTGAAAAGTATTAGATTCGCAATTTAGAACGATTACATTTTAAAGGTATTGTAAACTAAATCTGTATATAAAGAGATGGCAAAAATTGCACTTATTGGTTATGGTAGAATGGGTAAAGCAATTGAAGAGATAATACAGCATGAAAATTCCGGTCATTCAATATTGTACAGAATAGATAAAGACAACAGGGATTTGCTGAAGCGTGAAAGTTTAAAGAAAGCAGATGTGGCAATTGAATTTACCCGACCGGAAACAGCCGTTAGTAATATAATATCTTGTTTTGAGGCAGGAGTTCCCGTTGTAAGCGGAACTACCGGCTGGCTTTCAGAATGGGATAAGGTTACTGAACAATGCAAAAAATCTGACGGAAGTTTTTTTTATGCATCAAATTTCAGTGTTGGCGTAAATATTTTTTTTGCACTAAATCAATTTTTAGCAGAAGCTATATCAGATCAGAAACAGTATGAAGTTTTAATGGAAGAGATACATCATACCGAAAAACTGGATGCTCCCAGTGGAACCGCCATTACCCTGGCCGAAGGAATTATCAGGCATGCTAAAAAATGGAATGCCTGGAAAAATGATAAAATTGTATCTGACAATGAAATCTCTATTATATCCAAAAGAGAAACCGGCGTTCCCGGGACTCACACTGTTGCTTATACTAGTGCTGAAGATACTATAGAAATAAGGCATACTGCTCACAGTAGAAAAGGCTTTGCTTTGGGTGCTGTTAAAGCCGCTCTCTGGTTGATAAATAAAAAAGGTGTTTTTGGTATGCCCGATATGTTGAATAATTAAGATTACATTGTAAATTTGCCTTCTGTTTATATAACTTTTATATCAAGAAATGATTTTATTAATTTTCCTTTTTGCTCCGTTTATAATTTTAAATATTATAGCTTTTTTATCATTTAAGTTTTTTAAAAGAGCCGGGGAGGAGAAAAAGACTGCATTTATTCCGGGTTATAATTTATACGTTTGGTTAGGAATAATTGAAAAGCCTAAGTGGTGGCTTGCATTGCTATTTATACCAATTTTAAATTTTTTGATGATTTTTGGTTTTTTAGTCGAAATGCAGAAAGCTTTCGGAAAAGACAAATGGTATGAAATGGTTGCAGGTGTATTTCTTTTTCCTTTTTATCTGCCTTTTTTAAATTTTACTACAACACCAAAATTCATAGGCCCATCGTCTAAAACAACTCGTCAAAAATCAGCCACCAGAGAATGGGTTGAAGCTCTTTTGTTTGCTGTAGTAGCTGCTACTATTATCAGGACATTTTTTGTTGAGGCGTATACAATCCCAACTTCATCAATGGAAAAAACCTTATTGGTGGGTGATTTTTTATTTGTTTCTAAAATGCATTACGGACCGAGAATACCCATGACTCCTTTATCATTTCCTTTTGCTCATCATACAATGCCTTTAATTGGTGGAAAATCATATCTGGAATGGATTAAGCTGCCATACAGCCGACTCCCAGGATTTCAGGATATTAAAAGAGAAGATATAGTCGTATTTAATTATCCGAGTGAAGATTTCAGACCGGTAGATAAGCGTGAGAACTATATCAAACGCTGTGTTGCTATCCCCGGAGATGTTTTTGAAATCAGAGATGGCAGAATTTACGTAAATAATGAAGCCTCAGAACATTATGAAACCATTCAATATAGTTATGTCGTTCAAACAACCGGCAGCCCTATTAATTCCAGAATCTTAATGTCTCTGGATATCACAGAAGGCGGAGCAACCGGAAAGTCCGGCTTTTATACCTATTTCATGACTGATGAAGCAGCCGCTAAGATTGAGAGTCAGCAAAATGTACTTTCTGTAAGAAGAATAATCAGAGACCCTGAAATAACTCCGGAATCTGTTTTTCCGGCTGATGTAAAGAATTTTGCATTTAATATTGATAACTATGGACCTATTGTGATTCCGCAGCAGGGCGAAACGGTAGAAATTAACAGAGATAATATCGCCAAATACGAACGTCTGATTAGAGTCTACGAGGGTAATGAAATAGAGGTAAGGCAAGATGGAATTTACATAAATGATGTTAAAGCAGATACCTATACCTTTGAAATGGATTATTACTTTATGATTGGAGATAATCGTCATAACTCTGCGGATAGCAGAATGTGGGGTTTTGTACCTCATGACCATATTGTTGGTAAGGCCTGGATAGTTTGGCTATCTTTAGATCCCAATAGAAGTTTTCTCCAAAAAATACGTTGGGGCAGGCTATTTACACCTATACACGGATAAGAGAAAAGAAAGTTAGTTGTTCTGTTTCTGTAAAAAAGCTTTTAAGCTTCCATTATATTTTTCAAGGCACTCTCCCAGTCATTTCTCCAATCGTGGATGCTTCCCCAATCTTCCTGATCAACTTTTATTGAGTTAGAATCAGTTACTTTTCCAATATTAAAAAAGGGCGTATTAAGCTGTCTGAGCATCTGTTCAAAGGTTTCAATATCACTTTCTTTAACTGAAACTATCACTCTACCGGCAGACTCGCCAAACAAAAAGGCATCTTTTCGAATATTTTTTGCTGTTTCAATTTCAAAGCCGTTGTTGTTAGTAAATGCGGATTCTGCAAGTGCAACAAATAAACCACCTTCAGTAAGGTCATGAGCAGACTGAAGCAATTTATTTTCATTTAATTGCATGATGGCTGATTGCATTCTGAACTCATCTTCCGGATTAAATTCAGGAAAGCCGGATTTTACTTCGGGAGCACGCAAGGCTAAGTATTCGCTGCAGTTAATGTCATTGTGAATGTGACCAATCAAATAGATAGAATCACCTGTATTTTTGAAATTTAAGGTTAATCTTTTTTCGATGGAATCCAATAGTCCCACCATTCCTATAGTTGGTGTCGGATAAACAGCACCGCCGTCTGTTGATTGATTGTAAAAGCTGACATTTCCGCCGGTTACCGGAGTGCCAAACATTTTACAGGCATCACCCATACCACGGATGGCATTTACAAACTGCCAGTAAACTTCCGGTTTATAAGGATTTCCAAAATTCAAACAATTTGTTATTGCAGCCGGTTTTCCACCTGAGCAAACTATGTTTCGGGCAGCTTCAGCAACGGCCAAAAAAGCTCCTTTATAAGGGTCAGTATATACCAGTTTAGGGTTGCAGTCTACGGTCATTGCTATGGCCGTTTCAGTTCCCTTTACTCGTATTACAGCGGCATCCGACGGGGCATTTGTAGAGGTATTGTCAATGCCGACCATAGAGTCGTATTGTTCAAAAATCCACTTTTTAGATGCAACATTCGGACGTTTTATTAAATCTTTTGCTACAGCCAAAAGGTTATCAGGTTCATTTAAGTCACTTATCTTAAAACGCTGATTTTCTTTGTAGTATGCAGGTTCTGAATATTCTCTTTCGTACACCGGAGCGCCACCACCTAAGACTAATGAGTCAGCGGGAACCTCAGCTACCATTTCATCGTTCATATAGTATTTTAGCATTGGCCCTTTTGTCACTTCACCGATTATTGCACAGTTCAAATCCCACTTTTCAAAAATAGCTTCTACCTCTTTTTCATGTCCTTTTTTTACAACGACCAACATTCTCTCCTGTGATTCAGAAAGCAGCAGTTCGAATGCTTGCATATTTGCTTGTCTGGCAGGCACCTTTTCTAACCATATATTCATTCCGAAACCTTCCTTTGCAGACATTTCAGAAGTTGAACAAGCTATACCTGCTGCTCCCATATCCTGCATGCCCACTACAGCATCGGTTTTCATTAATTCCTGTGTAGCTTCCAGCAATAGTTTTTCCTGAAAAGGATCTCCAACCTGAACTGCCGGTATTTTTTCTGAAGAATCTTCAGTAATATCAGCCGAAGCAAATGTAGCTCCATGAATTCCGTCTTTTCCGGTAGAGGAACCAACTATATAAACCGGATTGCCAATTCCACGGGAAACTGCAGAAATCATTTTTTTGCTATCAAGTATGCCGACCGACATGGCATTTACCAAAGGATTGTGATAATAGCAATCATAAAAATACACTTCTCCACCAACCGTAGGAACTCCAAAAGCGTTTCCGTAATCACCTATACCTTTTACCACTCCTTTCAGGAGGTGTCTTGTTTTTGGCTCTTTAAGATTTCCGAAGCGTAGTGAATTTAAAGCTGCTACTGGTCTTGCACCCATAGTGAAAATATCTCTGTGGATACCACCGACACCGGTTGCTGCACCCTGATAGGGCTCAATGGCGGAAGGGTGATTATGGGATTCAATTTTAAAAGCACAGCCTAAGCCATTCCCTATATCAATAACACCCGCATTTTCTTCACCGGCTTTGGTTAAAATATGCTTCCCTTCCTTGGGTAAGGTTTTTAACCATTTAATTGAATTTTTATAAGAACAATGCTCGGACCACATTACCGAGTACAGACTCAATTCTGTAAAATTGGGTTTTCTATTTAAAAATTCACAGATTTTATCATATTCTTCGGGCAATATTCCTAATTGCTCCACGACTTCTGCTGTAACTTCCGGTTGGCTGACTTTTGTACTCATATTTGTTTTTTACAGAGGCAAAATTACATAAAAAAAGTATAGCTTTTAAATTCCCGCAACTCTTAAAATATGCTTTTTTAAAATGAATCCATTGAATTAAATTATATTTGCGCATTGGTTCATAGCATGATTTTTATAATATTTACACTTTTTTTTAGCTGGATTGTTTATAAATTCTCCTTTTTTCAAATAGGGAATTTATCAAAGCCCTTTTTAATTGGTGTTTGGCTGTTAAAAAGTGTGGCTGCCTGGTTTTATTGCGAGTATCATATTATCCATGCAAACGGAGCAGATACGTTGGGCTATTTTCGGGATGCAGCTATGATTTCCCGGCTTCTTTTTGAGCAACCCATGATTTTTTTAGAACTGGTTTTTGCACCTTCTGCTCATTATCCCGTTCCTGAGCATATTGAGCCCTATGTAGATAAAATGGGTTGGTGGCATACACCTCAGACATATTTTATCATCCGGTTTCATGCCGTTATATCCCTGTTTACCTTTCAAAGTTTTCATACTAATGCACTGTTTTTTTCTTTTATGGCTTTTGCCGGAATTGTTGCTTTCGCCAGAGCTATAGTTCAGTTGTTGCCTGAATTTTCAAAATTCGCTTTATTTCCCTTGTTTCTTTTGCCTTCTCTGATTTTTTGGACAAGTGGCGGTCATAAAGAGTCTTTTTTGATTTTTTGCTTTGGGTTTAGTCTTTATTTTCAAATATGCTGGTTTCGTGAAAAGCGTTTTTACTATTTGTTGTTGATGGTCTTGTTTTTCCTGGGGATATTTTTTTCCAGAAAATATATTGCTTTTTTTGTTTGTCCTTTTTTAGTAGCTAATTTTTTAGTCTACTATACTAAAAGGTATCAATACTCAATAGTTGCAATGTTTTGGGTGTTTTGGTTAGTGGTTTTTGCATTTATTGAATTTCCCAATATACAGATGAATTATTTGGAAGCCATACAGGACAAGTATTTGCAGTTTCAAACTCTGGCAACGGGAAACACCCACTTTGAATTAGCATATTTTGAAACCGGTCTGCTTCATATTTTAAGCAGATTTCCGGAGAGCTTTTTTAATTCATTTCTCAGACCATCCGGTTTAATCGGCTTTGGCTTGTGGCAGACTATCACAGCTTTAGAAAATATTGGAATAGTCCTGATAATACTTATTTGTATCTTCTATTTTGACCGCTCAAAACTGCATCCCTACCTGATTAATTTATTAATCTATTCTGCTTTAGTGTTGATTTTATTGGGCTTCATAGTACCTAATGCAGGCGCAATTGTACGCTATAGAATCATAATCTTCCCATTATTTGTTTTATTTTTTAGTTTAACTGCTAAGGATAAATTATATAAATATATATATGGGTTAATTCCTTTCATTAGACCATTAAAATAGCTTTTTTTGGGCTTAAAAACTAAATGTTTTTAATCAAGCCACCTATTTTTTTACAAAAAATCAAAAAAAAATCAAAAAAAATGTTGATTAGACAAAATTTAAAAATATTTTTGTAAAAAAAACACCATGTCAAATCCAAGATTTAGTGCAATCTCTAAAATTGCTGACAGAAACCCTGTTACAGTAAAAATTCCTTCTGAAAGAATTTCAGATTATTTTGGTTCAAATGTTTTTGATGATGAGTCCATGCGTAAATTTATGCCTGAGGATGTTTACAAAAGTGTAAAATCATCTATTCGCTTGGGTACTAAAATTGACCGTAAGGTAGCCGATCAGGTGGCGACATCTATGCAGGCCTGGGCAATCAGTCACAATGCTACGCATTTTACACATTGGTTTCAACCGCTTACAGGTGCCACTGCCGAAAAGCACGATAGTTTTTTCACAATTTTCCCGAATACCAAAGGAATTGAGAATTTTATAGGAGATAGTTTAGTTCAGCAGGAGCCGGATGCTTCCAGTTTACCGAGTGGCGGTATTCGAAATACCTTTGAGGCCAGAGGTTATACGGCCTGGGATCCTTCATCACCGGCTTTTATAATGGAAATCGGTTCAGGCAAAACGCTTTGTATTCCAACTATTTATGTTTCTTATACCGGTGAATCGCTAGATTTTAAAGCACCGCTTTTAAAGTCACAAAATGCCTTAGACGAAGCAGCAACAGAGGTTGTGAAGTTTTTTGATAAAAATGTAAATTATGTAGTTCCCACTTTAGGCTGGGAGCAGGAATACTTTTTAGTAGATTTGGATTTGTATTTTAACAGACCGGATTTAGTTTTAACCGGACGTTGTCTGCTGGGTAACACACCGGCCAAAAATCAGCAATTAGAAGATCATTATTTTGGTTCTATACCGGAAAGAGCATTTAATTTTATGGTAGATTTTGAAAAAGAATCGCATAAATTAGGCATTCCGGTTCGTACCAGACATAACGAGGTGGCTCCGGGACAATTTGAATGTGCTCCTATTTTTGAAGAAGTCAACTTGGCAGTAGACCACAATCAGTTGATAATGGATTTAATGGATCGTGTAGCCCGTAAGCATAAGTTAAAAGTGCTTTTACATGAAAAACCTTTTGCCAGCTTAAACGGTTCGGGTAAACACAATAACTGGTCTTTAATGACCGATGCCGGAAAGAATCTTTTAGCTCCGGGAACTACTCCAAAGAATAATCTTTCTTTTCTTACCTTTTTTGTGAATACTATAGCAGCCGTAAATAATAATGCCGATTTGCTAAGAGCTTCTATAGCTTCAGCCGGAAACGACCATCGCTTGGGTGCTAATGAAGCTCCACCGGCAATCATTTCTATCTATATCGGTGAACACCTGACCGCTTTGCTTGAAGAAATTGAAGAAAGAGTGAAAAAAGGGCCGATAAATGAGATGGAAAAGCAGGAATTGAAATTAGATATTCACAATAAAATACCGGATTTATTATTGGATAATTCAGACAGAAACAGAACTTCTCCATTTGCTTTTACCGGAAATAAATTTGAGTTCAGAGCAGTAGGGTCTACTTTGAATTGTGCCGGTCCAATGACAGTTTTGAATACGATTATGGCTGATCAATTGAAAAAATTTAAAGCCGAAGTAGACAATTTGATTTCTGAAGGTGAAAAGAAAGACGGCGCTATCTTACGAGTTTTGAGAAGAAATATCTCAGAAAGTAAGCGTATTTTGTTTGAAGGAGATAATTATTCAGAAAGCTGGGCAAAAGAAGCTGAAAAAAGAGGACTGAGTAATTTAAAAAATACTCCGGATGCACTGGCTCTGTCTTTAGAACAAGTAAATATTGACGTTTTTACACGAAATAAGGTTCTAACGGAAAAAGAAATTCATTCCAGAGTAGAGATACAGATGGAACAATATGCTAAAAAGATTCAAATTGAATCAAGGGTTATCGGTGACCTGGCTGTAAATCACATCATACCTGCGGCAATTAACTACCAAAACAAGCTGATTGTGAATGCAAATGGATTAAAGAATTTAGGTTTTAAAAATGCAGAGATAGAAACACAATTGAATTTATTAAAACGAATTCAGCATTTGATTGAAAGCTTACGAAAAGATGTCGTTTTAATGGTTGAAGCAAGAAAGAAAGCCAATGAAATTGAAGATTCTGCTAAGCGGGCTAAGAATTATGCAACTAAAGTAAAACCAACTTTTGATAGTATCCGTTATAGTGTAGATAAACTGGAACGCTATATCGAAGATGAATCATGGCCTATGCCGAAATACAGAGAGTTGTTGTTTATCAGATAATATACTTTCAAAATTTAGTTGATAGAATCAATGTTTTAAAAGTGAATGACTCTTTGGGGTTGTTCACTTTTTTTAATAGATAAAAGGGATTAACTTTTTTACGTTCTTTTTGTAATTTGTATAATCCAAGCCAAATTCTATTTCCAGCTTCTTTTCCTCTATAGGTATAGCTATCAGTAAGTAACTTATGAAACAAATGACCATTATTATCATAGATAATGTTCCTGCAAAAATGATAAAAGCCGGAAAAAGTAAAATTGTTCCGAAATAAAGTGGATGCCTGATGTACTTATAAAGCCCTTCGGTAACCAACTGATTTCCTGACTTTTCCATTTTATATTTTTTTGTCCCGCTCATTTCAGCTAAGTCGAGTTTGTAAATGGATAAAAACATGATGATTAATCCGGTAGTTGTGAATAAAATACTAATTCCCAGCAATGAATTGGTTAATTCAAAAAGTCTGTTTTCCACGATGGAGAATTGAAAAAATAGTGCACCGGCAATAAAAAAAAGGTTAAATAAATTGTAAGCTAATCTGTAGTAGCCAAAATAGTAGCCGCTTAGCTTTTTAAAAAAATGCTTTACCGAATTATTTGCCAGTAAGCTGTGCATAAACCCAAACCCGGTCCATATCAAAATCAAAATAGTGTAACTTAAAAAACCGGCTTCCATATTTTATTTAATTATGGGGATTAAGATATGACTTTTTTGCAAAAAAGTAAGCGACAGGAAAAATTCCTGCCGCTTACAATCATGGTTCCAAAATAGTCAGCTTTGGGTATATAGATTTTTTATTTAGAGGATAGCTCAGATTCTAAAAAGGCAATTCTTT
>REEL01000166.1 GCA_007695095.1 Chitinophagaceae bacterium
TGCCATGACAGCCATGCCGCTTATTAGGCCATAAATTGCATTATGATGTTTTCCATAGCGATGTGCCATAGGCAGTAACTGATCCAATGCAATGAAAACCATTATTCCGGAAATGCCCGCAAATATGTACCCAAACATCTTATCGTCAAAAATATTAAACAGCAAAAGGTAACCTATCAAAGCTCCTATCGGCTCCGCCAAACCTGAAAGAAATGAAAATAACAGAGCTTTTGTCTTGCTTTTAGTAGCATAGTAAATCGGTACGGCAACAGCAACCCCCTCCGGTATATTGTGAATCGCAATTGCTATTGAAAGACTGACACCAAGTGAAGGGTCTTGCAAAGTAGCAAAAAAAGTAACCAAACCTTCCGGAAAATTGTGGATAGTAATCGCCAATGCCGATAATAAACCTAAACGATACAATTTTGCTTTTTCAATATCGTCATCTATAGTATCAATTTTTCCTAAAAAATGAACCTCATGCGGATTTTCAGGTTTCGGAATCATTTTGTCGATTAAAGCAATTAAAGCTATACCAACAAAAAAAGATAAAACAGCAAAAATGTAAGCACCTTTTTCAGAATATGACTCCTCCAGAGCACTTATTGATTTTGGAAAAATCTCTATAAATGAAACATATAACATCACGCCCGCAGAAAATCCCAAGGCAGCTGATAAAAAGCCGGGTTTGAATTTTTTACTGGAAAAAGCAATAAGGCCACCAATTCCTGTTGATAAGCCGGCAAACAAAGTTAAGCCAAAAGCCAATAATAGATGTTCCTGATTCATCTGTGGGAGTGGTATTTAAATCATTTTTACTAATGCAAAAATATAAATTTAGACTTATCTAAAATAATTTTTAACAACTTAATTTTTCTTTTAAACAAAAGGAACTCAATCAATTCTAAAATAAAAGTCTATTTAGCGTCATTAATAGAATAGCAGATAAAAAATTGTAATTTTGAGAAATTTTTAAAAATGATGTGATGACGGCATGAATGAGTTTAGATTTGATGACATAAGACCATACAGAGATTCTGAAGTTAATGATGCTGTTCGTTTATTACTGAATGACAAAACTTTTCGTTTTTTGTTAGAATATCTGTTTCCCGGCCAAAAACCTGATGAATGGATAAAAAAAGCTGAAAATATAAATAGTGTTAGAGGCTTTCAGGAAATTATCATGTATCCCTTTACAAAAGAATTACTTCAAAAAAGTTCTTCAGGGATTACTTTTGATGGTTTAGAAAAACTTAAAAAAGATAAAGCATACCTATATATCTCTAACCACCGCGATATTATACTGGATTCTGCCATTTTAAATGTCTTATTATATGAAAACAATTTAGACACTTGCGAGATTGCAATAGGAAATAACTTATTGCTAAATGAATGGATTACCCTTTTTGTGAAACTAAATAAAAACTTTATAGTGCGCCGTGACTTAAGTGGACGTCAGTTATTTGAACATTCTCAAACCCTTTCTCATTATATTCGTCAGCAAATTACCCAACATGACACTTCTGTATGGATCGCTCAGCGTGAAGGCCGAACAAAAGACGGGAATGACAAAACCCAGCAAGGGGTCTTAAAAATGCTGGGAATCTCCGGAGAAAACGATTTTTACCAAAATTATTCTTCTATAAGAATTGCTCCAATGGCCATTTCTTATGAATACGACCCTTGCGATATTCTAAAAGCAAAACAACTGTACTTAAAAAACAAAGGGTTTTCAATCAAACGTAACAAAGATGATTTGAGAGATATCCTTCAGGGTTTAACCGGTATAAAAGGACGCATCCATCTTTCGCTGGGTAAAATCGTAGATGAAAAACTTAAGGAAATAGCTACCATCAAAAATAAAAATAAACAACTTTTTCTGCTGGCAGATTTAATTGATCAGCGAATCCATAAGAACTATAAGCTTTGGCCAACCAACTACATAGCTTATGACCGAATCTATACTCCCAAATACAGTGAAGAATACACTAAAGAAGACTGTGAAATGTTTGATGAACATTTAAGAAAACAATCTGAAAAATTTAATACGGCTAAAGATGAGATTTACCGGTTAATATTAACCTGTTATGCCATGCCTGTATTAAACAAAGCCCGTTTAAAAGACGAAGAAATGCTTTCTCTCTAAGAATTAATTAAATGTCAGTAAAGTAAATCAGCTATAGTAGAGAAAAATAATTAACAAAAACGCTAATAATTTTTCAATTTATTCCTTTTTTAGTTTTTTTTATATATCTTAATAGCAGTTTTCATGATTGTTGTATATTGTATTTATATTTTTTAATCTAAAACCTTTCCTTATGAACGAGCATAGACCTTATAAAGTTTTCATCGTGGATGATGACAACAAGCATCTGGTAATGATGGAACAAAAATTACCGGAAAATTTTAACTATACTGTGAATGTCGAAACATTTACAAATGGTAAAGATTGTGTAGCAAAGCTGGATGAAAATCCGGATGTCATTATTTTGGATTACTATTTTTCAAATAATGAAAATAATGTAGAAACCGGAATTGATGTACTGAAGCAAATAAAGCAAAAAAAGGACGACATTCCTGTTATCATGATGTCTCATCAGGACAAACTGGAAATCGCCATAGCTTGTTATGATTACGGTGCAACAGACTATGTTATAAAAAATGACTCTGCTGTATTACGTACACAATTAATTTTAAAAAATATTTTTCAGCAAATACATGCAGAAGAATTAAACTTGCTTATTAAAGAAGGTGCACGAAAAACATCTATTCTTTTAGGTATTTTTATTGTATTGCTGACAATAGCTATTTTAATTGTAGTTTTTCGCTAATTTTTAGAAGTTAATACTTCTGAAATATGCAATGCTTGCAAAGGATAATTTTCTTTTTCAATAATTTTCCTGAAGTGCAGAAGGCATGTCATGTCCGATGATATGATTATCTCTGCATTTTTATCCAATGCTGTTTCAAGTTTACGCTTAGCCATAGTTTCTGCCATTTCCGGAAACTCTGATGAAAATTGATTGCCTAATCCGCAACACATATCGTCATTAAACTCACTAATTACTAATCCATTTACATTTTTTAAAAGAGTTCGGATATGTCCTGACTCTTTTTTTAACTTTGAAAATGAACAATGCTCATGCACTATGGCAATGGCATTTAAACCGGCATCAAAAGAAGTGACTCCGGCTACGTTTACTAAAAAATCAGAGAGTTCAAAAATATTTCGGTTTACATTTTTATAAGCATTATGCAGTGAAGCATTTTCAAACATTTCAGAATAAAAGGTTTTCACAAAGTCTGTGCAGGAACCTGAGGGAGTAACTATATAACCCTTTTCAGAAAAATCATTCAAGAACTTTTCAGCTACGTTTCTACCGGTTTTTGTTTTACCGGCCAAAAATGCCGGTTTGCCACAACAACTTTGCTCCGGATTGTAATGCACTTCACAATTTGCCTTTTTCAATATCTCTATCGTATGAAATGCAATTTCAGGGAAAAACTGATCGATATAGCAGGGTATAAAAATTTCAACCTTCATTCGTTATTCGTAATTATTTATCCAATTTACACTATTAATATAAATTTGCAAACTACATGATTTTTTTCTAAGCACTTTAAGATAATTCTGAAATATGCCTATTAAGTATCTCAGCTTATATTTAATTAATCCTCAAAGATATGAGATGGTAGCTTAATACCGTTAATTTTTGTTAAATTTGATTTTTTGAACTGAAATTTTATTACAATTTTTCTTTTTATGATGAATTGTTTTTCACTGAATAAAATGACTGTTTAAAATAACTTTGCTGTTAATTATTGCTGTTCAGTAAAATTTATGATAAAGTATTTGTTCAAGAAGAAAATACAATTGTAAAGTAAAGGGTTTGTGGATTAGCATTTTATTTTATTAATCTATTAATGCTTATAATTTAGACTAACTTTAAAAGAATTGACCCATCAATTATACCGGAATAACATGAATAAACCTAAATATAAAAATCGTTTTGAACCTATACATAAAGATGTAAAAGAGTGGCCTCTTTATAAACTAAGTCTAAAGCGATTTGAGTTTCTTCAAAATGTAAAAAAACAAAGTATTGAAAGAATAATTGACACCACCGGAGATGGAGAAACACTGCTTGACGAACTCACCAGAGTGGTCTATCTGGAAAGAATCAGGCTAACCCAAAACTCCTGGAAAGTTGACACTGAGGATGAAAAAATCTTTTGGTCAAACATGCGCAAAAAGGTATTAAACCTAAAAATTGATTTGGAAAAGAAAACACTTTCAAAAGCAGAAGTCAGAGAAGAATTAGCTTCAATAGTTGGTCGCTATACTTCAGAAATTGCCGGGCATTTTGATCCAAACATTTATGGCTTTGCCAAAAAACTGGTTCCTTTTGGGTTTTCTCGTCTATTAAATACCAATGTAGGGTTAAAAATTAAAAAGAAGTGGAACAAACGCTTCAGTATTGACAATAAAATAAATCTAACAGGGGATATTGAATTGATACGCTCCTTAGCCAAAAAAGGGACAATCATAATGGTGCCCACCCATTTTTCAAACTTAGACTCCATTATAATTGGCTGGGGAATTCACGCATTGGGATTGCCACCCTTTACTTATGGTGCAGGGTTAAACTTGTTTGGCATCCGCCTGATAGCTTACTTTATGCATCGCTTAGGAGCTTATAAAGTTGACCGCAGAAAGAAAAATTTAATTTATCTGGAGACACTCAAAACCTATTCTAACTTAGTTATACAGGAAGGCTGTCACAGTTTATTTTTCCCCGGTGGAACCAGAAGCCGGTCCGGAGTTATAGAAAAAGAATTAAAAAAAGGACTTATTGGAACAGCTATAGATGCACAGTTTAAAAATATTCAAAAAAGTGAATCAACCAATGAAGATTACACAAAAATATTTTTAGTGCCCGTAGTCATTAACTATCACTTTGTTTTGGAAGCAAAATCATTAATCGATCAGCACCTTAAATCAACCGGACAGGAATACTATCTTGTAGAAAACGATGAATATTCCACTTCTTACAGAATGTTTAAATTTGTGATGAAGTTTCTCAGTGCTTCATCCGAAGCAACTCTCTCATTCGGCAAACCAATGGACTTATTTGGAAACAAAGTAAATAGTGCCGGAGAAAGTATAGATAAGCAAGGTAAAAAAGTAGACATTAAAGATTACTTTATGCTGGACAATAACCTCAATCACAACCAGCAAAGAAATGAAGAATACACCCGACTTTTAAGTCAAAAAATTGTAAAAAGCTATCACAAATACAACACTCTTTTTTCCAGTCATTTAATAGCTTTTGCTGCTTTTGGAATTTTAAAGAAAAGGTATCGCCGATTAGATGTTTACGGACTTTTAAGATTACCGGAAGAAGATCGTATTATTGAATGGGAAGAATTTATGTATGTTATAAATAAGTTGTTGACCCGATTAGAAACCATGAAAGCAAAGAAGAAGATTTTATTGGACAAAGTTTTCAAAAAGAATGCTGAAGAAATCGTTAATCACGGGCTTAAAAACCTGGGAATTTATCATGATAAACGGCCTTTGTACAAAACAAAAGAAGGCAATCTGAACAGTGAGGATATTAATTTATTGTTTTATTACCATAACAGAACCATTGGATATAAACTTGAAAAATACATCTGAAAAGCCGGTAGGCGTTATAGGAGCAGGCAGCTTTGGCACAGCCATTGCGAATTTATTGGCAGTAAATAACAAAGTCTATTTATATGCCAGAAGAGAGGCTGTTGTCGAAAATATCAATACCCAACGCTTAAATGCAGGACAAAAAATACATCCCGGTGTTACAGGTACCGGTGACATTAAAAAAGTAGTTGACGAATGTACGTTATTATTTCCAACGGTACCGGCCTCAACATTCAGGGACATGATTAAAGATATTTCACCTTTTCTGAACCCTTCTCATATTTTAATTCATGGCACCAAAGGTTTAGATGTTAATATTAAAGACTGGAATCTTATGGAAGTAAAAAAACCACTTCCCAGAAATAAGATTTTAACCATGTCTGAAATCATCCGGAGAGAAAGTTCAGTCATAAGAGTAGGCTGCATGTCAGGACCAAACTTAGCGAAAGAAATTTCTGAAAATAAACCTGCCGCAACTGTTATTGCCAGCAAATTTGAAGAAGTTATAAAAGCCGGAGAAAAAGCAATTCGCAGTCCGAACTTTCAGGTTTATCAAAATTATGATATCACAGGTGTAGAATTGGCCGGCACTTTAAAAAACATTATTGCCATAGCATCCGGGGTTCTTAGTGGGCTGGATTTAGGCGAAAATGCAAAATCATTGCTTATTACTAAAGGGCTGGGAGAAATGATACGTTTAGGAGTAACTCTTGGAGGAACCAGGGAAGCCTTTCTTGGTTTAGCCGGTATAGGAGATGTCATTGCTACATCAACCAGTAACACCAGCCGTAACTATACAGTAGGATATCGCCTGGCAAAGGGAGAAACCTTAGAACACATTCTAAATACTTCCGAAGAAGTAGCTGAAGGAGTACAAACAGTTAGAATCACAAAGTTTTTAGCCGATTACTATAAAGTAAGGACGCCCATTTTACAAGTGGTCTACAAAGTTTTATTTGAAAATATGCCGGTCAAAAACGGTTTAAAATATCTAATGACTTACCCTTTCCATCTGGATGTAGATTTTTTATAATTGAGATTTTTATGAAAAAAATATTTTTTACAGCATTTTTTTTCTCTTTGATACTTACTAGTATAGCAAATAACTTCACAGAATCTGATAGATTGAGAGGACACTGGTCTCTTGAGCGATTTGCTTATAAAGTTCATTTCTATGATTTAGCTTTTGAATTATTTCCGGATGAAAAAAGAATAAGCGGCCAAAACACCATTCACTTTACATTAACTGAAGAAACGGAAAAAATCCAATTGGATTTAGTTCCGGAGATAAATATTACCAATATTTTTTGGGAAGAAACCGGATTACATTTTGAAAGAAACGAGCGGGCCGTTTTTGTTTTATTGCCTGAGAATATGCAACTAAATAAACGATATAAAATTACTGTCTTTTTTGAGGGCCAACCACCGGAAGCTATAAATCCGCCGTGGCAGGGTGGCTTAGTATGGTCTGAAGATAAATACGAAAATCCCTGGATTGGTGTTGCGGTTCAATCTGACGGGGCTTCAATGTGGTGGCCGGTAAAAGATCATTTTAACGAAAAGGCAGATAGCGTAAGAATAAGCTGTACCCTCCCCGATTCACTGGACTGTATTTCAAACGGGCAATTTTTAAAAAAACAACAGCTTGAAAATAACCGGAAGAGATTTGAATGGTTAATCTCTTATCCCGTGGTGCCTTATAATGTCACTTTTTATGCCGGTAAATATCATTTTTTTACGGATGAATTTAATAGTGTCAATAATAAAAAAGTTGACCTGAACTATTACGTTTTACCACACAATTCTGAGTTAGCTCAAAAATATTTTAAACAAGTTGCTTTTACCTTAGATTGTTTTGAGCAATTTTTTGGTCCCTACCCCTTTCCGCGCGATGGCTATAAATTAGTCGAAGCACCTTATGCAGGAATGGAGCATCAAAGCGGCATCGCGTATGGAAATCAATTTAAAAAAGGATACTTAGGCTATGACCTTACAGGTAGTAATCTGGAGTTAGATTATATTATTGTTCACGAAACAGCTCATGAGTGGTGGGGCAATTTTATAACTGCAAAAGATATAGCAGACATTTGGATACATGAAGCTCTGGCAACTTATGCAGAGATTTTATATGTTGAATGTTATTTCAGTGAAGAAGCTGTAAAGAAGTTTTTACAACAAAAAAGGCAAGGAATAAGAAACGATCGACCTATCAGGGGCACCCCCGGGTATTTTGACAAAGGTTCTCAGGATATGTACACCAAAGGAGCAATGATTATTCATACCCTGCGGTCTGCAATTGATAATGACAGTATATTTTTTGAGATTTTTAATTCATTGACAGACAAATTTGCTTACGGGCATATAGATACCGATTCATTTATAGGAACTATTAATCAGACAACACAAAATGACTGGAGTGATTTTTTTGACTTTTACATACATGGAACAAAGCTTCCGGTTTTAGAATTTAAAAAAACAAGCAGAAGGCGAAATGTAACTATTCAGTACCGATGGAGCAATGAAAATGCAAAACTGAATTTTCCGGTAAAAGTTAAATTAGATGGCAAAAACTATGCATTTATTCAACCTACAGATAATTGGCAGGAAATTAAAATAACAAGAGCTGAATTTAAAGAATTTAAAGTTGACACAAATAATTTTTTAATAGAGCTAAATAAACGGAATTAATTTTCATGTTAAATTATCATTTAATCACCATTTTCAAAAAGTGATGCTGCATAGTACCGTATTTTAGCTCATTTTGTGTAATTTTTTCGATTTTCAAGAGTTTGTTGTGGATAAGAAACTTTAATAAAGTTAATTTTCAAGAATTTAATCCTTTAGGTTTGTATTTTTGAAGCAAATTCTAAAAATGAGATCGAATCAAGCAGCTAAATACATCTTTACTATTTGTTTATTCTTACTGGTAACTGATGTTTTTGGGCAACGTGGAGTAGTCAGAGGGTTTATTTATGATGAAGAATCGGATGAACCCATGATTTTCACGAATATATTATTGGAAGGAACCGGTAAGGGTGCAACTACAGATTTAAATGGTTTTTTTACAATTTCCGGAATTGAACCCGGAAACTACACTCTGATGAGTACCTACATTGGATATGACACTATCCGTTTAGATATTGAAGTTAAAGCTGATCAGATGTTAACTAAACAAATCAGGCTGAGACCTTCTGCTATTGACCTGGCAGGTGTTGAAATATCAGCTGAAAGAGAATCTTACCGGACTGAAGTAAAAATCAGTACTCAAAAAATAAGCACTCAAAATATAAGACAACTGCCCTCTGTAGGCGGGGAACCCGACATTGCTCAATTTTTACAAGTCTTGCCGGGTGTTATAACAACCGGTGACCAGGGCGGACAAATTTATATAAGAGGGGGTTCACCTGTTCAAACCCGTTTTCTGCTAGATGGAATTACTGTCTATAACCCTTTTCACTCTATAGGTCTGTTTTCAATTTTTGAAACAGAAACAGTTAGGAATGTAGATGTAATGACCGGAGGGTTTAATGCCGAATACGGAGGTAGAATTTCAGCTATAGTAGATGTAAGAACAAGAGACGGTAACAGCCGAAGGTTTTCAGGTTTAGTATCAGGAAGTCCGTTTATGACACGCGCAATGTTAGAAGGTCCTATTTTTCGTTCAGAGGACGGTTCATCCCGTTCATCATTTATAGTTGCAGGTAAACATTCTTATTTAGACAGAGTTTCCCCTACCCTTTACGGGTTTATAGAAGAAGATGGCTTACCTTATAGTTTTACGGATGTTTACGGAAAAGCACGCTTTGGTTTTGGAACGGGTTCCAGCCTTAGTTTTTCCGGATTCCACAATAGAGATCAGGCTAATTTTGGAGGCATCACAGACTTTGGTTGGGAAGCAACCGGTATAGGAACGAATTTTATTTTGGTTCCTGGTGCTGCAAATGCTTTAATTACCGGTCACATTTCATACTCTGATTATTTTATTGAACAAACTGAAACCGACCAACAACCCAGAAAAAGTGGAATCAGCGGCATCAATCTGAATATAAACTTTATATATTTTCAACCCGATGCAGAATTGAGATATGGTATTGAATTTGACGGATTCCAAACAGACTTTGAATTTTTTAATGAAAGTGGAATTCGCTTTGATCAAAGCACTAATAACACCGAATTAGGTGGTTACGTCAGATATAAAGCAAATGTAAATGACTGGGTAATCGACCCGAGCCTTCGTATTCAATATTACGGAACTCTTTCTGATTTCTCTTTTGAGCCCAGACTTGGACTTAAGTATAATGTGTCGGAAACTTTCAGATTAAAAGCAGCTACAGGCTGGTATTCCCAAAACTTAATCAGTACAAAATCAGACAGAGATGTTGTTGATTTATTTACCGGCTTTTTATCTGCTCCTGACGTAAATTTAGTTGATACTGACGGTAACACAGCCAGTCATAAGTTGCAAAAATCTTTTCACTTGATTACAGGTTTGGAATGGGATATAACCAGAAATATACAGTTTGATTTTGAACCTTATTATAAAAGATTCAATCAATTAATCAATATTAACCGTAACAAAATTCTACCTTCTGACCCGGATTACACAGTAGAGACAGGTGATGCATACGGTTTAGATTTTTTGGTTCAATATAACAGAAGTAGTTGGTTTGTTTGGGCAACATACTCCCTTGGCTGGATTAATCGCTTTGACGGTGAACAGGAATATCCACCACATTTTGACAGAAGACATAATGCAAATATAATTACCGCCTATACCTTCGGTAAAAACAACAATTGGGAATTAGGGCTCAGATGGAACTTAGGAAGTGGTTTTCCATTTACCAAGACCGCCGGATTTTTCGAAGAACTTAGTTTTGCTGATGGTCTGAATACTGATTATACCGGTCAAAACGGAAATTTAGGTATTATATATTCAGACTCACTAAATACAGGTAGATTGCCATATTATCATCGTATGGATATTTCACTAAAAAGGACTTTTGACATTTCCAGAACTGTAAAAATGGAAGTCGCAGGCAGTGTTACGAATGTTTATAACAGGGAAAATATATTTTATTTCGATAGAGTGCGTTATCAAAGGGTTAATCAATTTCCAATATTACCATCTTTATCGGTTTCACTGTCATTTTAATTGTACGCTTAAATTCTATAAATAAATGAAAACGAGATTATCTGTTTTAACCATAAGCTTTTTACTGCTATTCTTTTCTTTGCCTGCTTTAGCTCAGGAAAGTATGTTTTACAGTGACCCATATCGTACCTATAGAAAAGGAGTGGAGAATTTTGAAAATAAAAATTTCGTAGTTGCCAGAAAGTATTTTGAAGATGTTAAAGTACAACTTGAACAATCTAATCAAAGGCCTCCCCTTTTTATAGAAACAAATACTGACTTTTATCTGGCTGTTTGCGCCGTTGAATTATTTCAGCCTGATGCAGAAAAATTACTGAAAGAATATATCGCAAAATATCATGAAATCCCGCAAAAAAGATTTGCTTACTACCAATTAGGCAGGTATTATTTTAGAAATCGTCAGTTTGCAGATGCCATCACATGGTTTGAGCGAGTAGAAATTGATGATTTGGAAAACAGAGATATTGCCAAGTTTAAGTTTCAATTAGGTTACAGTTATTTTACCCGTCAAAATATGTCTTTGGCAAAAAGAAACCTCAGAGATGTCAGAAATGTACAAAATCGTTACTATTATCCATCCAATTACTACTACGGATACATTGCTTTTACTGAAAAAGATTATGATGAGGCGCTAAAAAGCTTTGAAAGGGTTGAAGAATCCAGAATTTATCAAAGAGTTATACCTTATTACATTAGTCAAATTCGCTTTTTTAGAGGTGAATATGAAGAAGTGATTCGCTACCTGCAGCCATTGATAGAAAATAGAAATTTACAGTATTATAATGAGCTGAGACTTATATTAGGCAGAAGTTACTTTGAATTGAGAAACTTTTCAGAAGCGCTTCCTCACCTTGAGTACTATGTTGAAAACTCCAGAAGTGTTCCAAAATCTGATATCTATCAACTCGCTTTTGCTCAGTATCAAAACAAAGAATATGAAAAAGCAATCAGAAACTTCAGACAGCTAACTACTGTGGAGGATTCGCTTGGGCAACAGGCCATGTACATATTGGGAGATTGTTATCTGAAAATAGGAGATAAATCTGCATCCAGAAATGCATTTCAACAAGCATCCAGGCTTGATTTTGATAGCTTTGTGAAAGAACAATCTCTTTTTAACTACGGTAAACTATCTTATGAATTGGGATTTGAAAGAGAAGCTATTCAAACATTAAATGCTTTTATAGATAACTATCCTCAGTCCGATCATGTAGAGGAAGCCAGGAGCTTACTTACAGATGCATTTTTAAATGCTGCCAATTATGCGGAGGCTTTACGCACTATAGAATCTATCAGCGACAGAAGTCCCAGAATACTCAGAGTATATCAGCAAGTTGCTTTTTATCGCGCTCTGGAGCTTTTTAATGATAATAATTTACAGGAAGCTTATCAACTGATGGATGTTTCTCTCAGGAATCCTATAAATGGAGGATTACAGGCCTTAGCCTACTTCTGGAAAGGGGAAATTGATTATAAACTCAAAAGATATCCGGCAGCTGTTCAGAATTATTTGAATTATGTTCAAATAGCAAATCGTGAAGGTGCACAAAATGCAGAGGCTAATCTTAGAAATGCTTATTACGGACTTGGATACAGCTATCTGATGCAGGAAGATTTCAGAAGAGCACTCAGAAACTTTAATCAGGTGCTGGAAACTTCTCAAGCCGGCATAGCTTCAGGGCAAACAGGCAGACAAATTTCTAATGATGCACTTTTGAGAGCTGCCGATGCGCACTTTATACTCAGAGAATATGATGAAGCTCTTGCAAAATACGACCGATTGATACAGGCAAATGTATCCGGAACTGACTACGCACTCCTTCAAAAAGCTATGTTATTTGGCCTTAAAAACAAACCTCAGGATAAAATCAGCACTCTACAAAGCTTAATTAGGAATCACAGCCGGTCAATATATTTAGACGATGCCATTTACGAAACAGGACTGACCTACCTTCAACTTCAAGATTTTAATAATGCTAAAACACAATTTAATACTATTGTTAGAAATCACAGAAACAGTCAGTTTTTAGCAAATGCTTATTTAAATCTCGGACTTATTAATTTCAATCAGGGCAATTTTAATGATGCGGTTGAAAATTATAAACAAGTAATCGAAAACTTTCCGCGAACAGAAGAATCCAGAGAAGCTCTTTCTGCAGTAAAAGAAGTTTCCATAGAAATGGGGCAGCCCGATGTCTATATTCGGATTTTAGAATCTACACCGGGAGGTCAGGTTTCTGTTTCTTTAAAAGATTCTGTGACATTTATGTCTGCTGAAAGATATTATATCAATAATGATTGTGCAAATGCTATAAGAGCGCTTGATCAATACCTGAGTGAGTTTTCAGATGGATTTTTCTTACTTCAGGCAACTTTTTTCAGAGCAGAATGCCTTTATCGTGAAGGAAGATTTGAAAAAGCTTTGGTAGACTATGAAACCTTGATTAATATGCCTTTCACCAGATATACTGAAAGGTCTCTTTTGAGAGCTTCTTCCATGAATTACAATAAGTTTGAAAATTATGAGAAAGCTTTTGATCAGTTTAAAAGCTTACTGGATATTGCCACTATTAAAGAAAATAACTACAATGCATTGCTTGGATTAATGCGTTCTGCTATCTATTTAGACCGCTTTTCAGATATACAAAAATATGCGGCAATGCTGCTGGAAGATCCTCAAGCAACAGAGAGCCATAAAACAGAAGCTTATTTTTATTTAGGTAAAGCTTCCTTTGAGCAAAATAAACTTGATGACGCTATCGTGAACTTCACTATTACTGCTGAAAGAACCCGAAATATTTTAGGAGCTGAAGCCAGATACCACATCGGGTTGATACAATTTAAGCGGGAAAGTTATGAAAGCTCAAAAGCTACTGCTCTCGAAATAATTAATGCCAGTCCTACATACGAAAAGTGGCTGATTAAAAGTTTAATACTACTTGCGGATAATCATTATAAATTGGATGAAAACTTTCAGGCTAAAGCGACTCTTCAAACTGTTTTAGACAATTACCAGGGAGAAGATTTAAGAGCTGAAGCACAAATGAGATTGGATAAAATACTGAAAGAGGAAGCCGAGGACAGTAAAATTCAAACAGAAAGCTATTTTGATGAATTTATTGAGATAGATGATATAGAAGAAGATAATGACGACTTTTTCGAACAACCTTAAAAATCAGATTATGTATACATATAAAAATATTTTTCTTACAGCAATGATGTTTTTCATTCCATTTGCAAATTTGATTGCGGAGGAAGAAAGTGAAAGTCAAAATGGAATTGGTAGTGACGACATAGTAGTCAGAACAACATACACCCCACTGATTGCAGATGCCACTAAGGTTACATTTTCAGCAAGTATAGAATCTGAAAAAATTGAACCTCCTACATTAAGATATAGCTTACCGGTTCAGTTGATTCCGGTTACCTACGAACAACCTAATATAAGACCGATAGCAATTCCACAGGAAAGACCTCAACCCGGAAAATCTTCTTATGCACGCTTAGGGTTTGGCACACAACTTTCACCTCTTGTTGAAGTGCTTTACACAGGCGGACAAACCGAGCGTTTTACTTTTGGCGGTTACTTTAATCACCATTCAGCCAGAGGCGGAATGGATTTTCAGACCTTTGGAAAAAATAATATTCATTTTTTTACTGATTACTTCTTTGACAGAATAAAAATTGATGCCCGTGCCGGTTATAATAATCATATTGTCCACTACTACGGATTCCCTGAAGATTCAGTTTTTAATAAAAGCGATGTGAGACAAAGTTTTAATGAGTATTTTATAGAAGCAAATCTGAGAAACACGAAAGACAACAGAGCTAATATAGATTATTACCTGGGAATGTCAGCCGATTATTTTACGGACAGATACGATGCTACTGAAGTAGGAGCAAAAGTTTATGCTAAATTCCATAAAACCTTCAGAAATAAACATTATATTGATTTTATCTTTAGTGTTGATCATGTAAACTTTGAAAGTCCAACGACTGATTATCAAAAGAACCTGATTGCAATTAATCCCCATTATACCTTTTTTGATGAATCATGGAGGTTAACAGCGGGTTTAAACGGAACTTTTGAAGGAAATGTATTTCACCTCTTTCCACATTTAAGTACTGAAAAAACAATTATTGGACAGCAAGTAATCTTTTACAATGGCTGGAAGAGATATCTTGATGTAAACCGGTATAAGTTTTTAGCTGAAGAAAATTATTTTATTGATAATGATTTAGAAATCAAAAACCCCAGAATTGAAGAAAGATTTGCGGGTTTTAAAGGTACTGTAATAAATAACCTGGCCTACGATGCCCGCTTCACTCAAAAAATTGTTGAGAACCAACCGCTTTTTGTAAACAATCCAAACAACATCAAGAAATTTAATACTATTTATGAAAAAAGAATGAATATAGTCAATCTGCATGCTTCAGTTTCATATCATTTAAGTAACAAGCTAAATTTTCTTTTAGAAGCTGATTATTACAGACACGAACTAGACGAGGAAGAAAAAGCATGGCATATGCCTTCGTTTAAAATGAAGTTTGCTACCGGTTATAATATCGGGGATAAAATAATTTTAAGCAGTGAAATTTATGGTGTAGACGGTGTATATGCAAAGCTACCTAATGACGAAGCTTTAAAATTAAATGGCCTTTTTGATTTAAATATCGGAGCTACATATCATTTTTCTAATCATTTATCCTTTTTTGGGCAGGTTAATAATATTGCTTCTATTAAACATGAGAGGTGGTATCGCTATCCAACTTATGGGTTTAATGCTATGATTGGTGCAACCTTAAGTTATTAATTTTTATTTAAGCAGAAATTGTTTTTGTAAATTGAGCAGACAAGCCTATTTTTGATTCTATAACTATATTTAAAAAATTTATGCAAAGCAAATTTCATACAAGGTTAAATTATATAAAGGAAATCCTTACTTACGAGCAATGTGTCGTAATTCCGGGAGTTGGTGGTTTTATCACCGATTATTTACCGGCCAGAATTTCAACAAACCAAAGTCTGATTTCCCCACCATGGAAATCAGTGGCTTTTAATATCCGTTTAATCAATAATGATGGAATATTATCTGCTTATTTCAGAAAGAAAGAAAATATATCATCTGATGTTGCTAACATTGAAGTAGCAAAGTTTGCTTCCGAAATAAAAAATAAGCTTAAAAACAATGAGACAATTCTTTTCCCGGGGCTTGGTTCATTAACTTTCATAAATAATGAAAGTCCGCTATTTAAACCTTTGGACAAACCGGAAATCTGTAAAGAATCTTTTGGATTAAAAACTATCACTGCACACCCTGCATTTGCAAAGGAAAATAAAATAGAAAAAAAACAAAGCGAAAAGGTTTTTACCGGACAAAATACAGAAAACGCAAACCGAAAAGCAAAAAGAAAAAGCAGAAATCCGAGACGTTTCATTTTCTTGTCTGCACTTCTAATACTTTTTAGTTTAATGTACTTTAAAGTGGGTGTTGAACACCTTAATTTACAGCAATTTGGATTTAGCTTTCCTACTACCTGGCAACCCGACTTGAACAAAGCACTTCAGGAGTCGGTTAAAGAAATACAAAACGAAGAATCTATTCAGATTAGCAATGAAGACTTACCGGAACCGGAAGACAGACTGAACCATCACCAAACATATTTCGAAGACTATAATGAAGGATATTTTATTATTCTGGCTTCTTTTCAAAGTAAAAACAGAGCAGAAAGGTATTTAAATCAAATGAAAAAAGATTTTAACCTTGATTTTCAAATTATACCACATGAGCATTTTGATTTTTTCAGAGTAGGCTACTATTCAGGAAAAGATTACCTGCAAAGTGAAACGGAACTTAATGATTTTACGAAAAAAGGTATTGAAGGCGCCTGGTTAATCTATAATAAAACGGATGAACATGCATCATAAAATTGCTCCCTCTATACTATCAGCAGATTTTGGGAAGCTTGATGAAGCTATAGAAATGCTAAATCAAAGTGAAGCAGACTGGATACATGTGGATATAATGGATGGAGTTTTTGTACCAAATATCAGTTTTGGATTCCCGGTTTTGGAAGTTTTGGCTGAAAAAACTAAAAAACCTTTAGATGTGCATTTAATGATTACAGAACCTGAAAGGTACATAGATAGATTTTGTGAATTCAATCTTCATTGTCTTACTGTTCATTATGAAGCATCGGTTCATTTAAACAGAACGCTTACATCCATTAAAGAAAAAAATGTACTAGCCGGAGTTGCCATAAACCCTTCCACACCGGTTCATATGTTGGATGACATCTTGGAACTAAGTGACTTAATTTGTCTGATGTCGGTTAATCCGGGATTTGGCGGACAATACTTTATTGAAAATACCCTTCAAAAAATTAGTACTTTAAAAAATAAAATACAACAAAAGAACGCTTCAACTCTCATAGAAATTGATGGAGGAGTAACAGACAAAAATTTTGAAAAAATCTTATTAGCCGGAGCTGATGTATTAGTAGCCGGAAGTCAGGTTTTTAAAGCCCCCTCTCCTGTTTCGATGATTAAAACATTAAAAAGCAAAGCCGGGAATACCCGAATTGCATAAAAGTAAATATGCTCAGAATATTAGGAATACTGTTTTTTTGGAGTTTTACAAATCTGCTCTTCAGTCAGGAACAGGGAGTTCTAAGCGGAGTGGTTAAAGACGAAACAGGAAACGTGCTTCCCGGAGCTAATATAATTGCAATAAGTGCTGAAGAAACTACGGGTACTTCCACAACTAACAGAGGCGCCTTTCGGTTAAACCTGCAAGCTGAGACCGAGTACATGCTAGTCATTTCTTACCTAGGTTACAAAAGTGACACTACGCAATTAATCTTACAAAGTAATGAAGAAAAGGTGCTCAATTTTCAATTTGATGAGAGTGCTATTGCTTTGACACAAATTGAAATTACAGACCAGCAGATAAGGGAAACTCCGGGCATGATAAAAATGGATGTACAGTCCATAGAACGCATACCAAATCCTGCAGGTGGTTTAGAAGCTGCTTTACGCTCTCAGGCATTGGGTGTTACAGGAATGAGTGAACTAAGCTCTACCTATTCTGTGCGAGGTGGCAACTTTGATGAAAACCTTGTGTATATCAATGATCTTCAAGTTTACAGACCTTTTCTAATTCGTTCAGGTGAGCAGGAAGGTCTAAGTGTTATTAATCCCGATATGGTTAGCAATGTAATGTTTTCATCCGGTGGTTTTTCAGCTAAATACGGTGATAAAATGTCTTCTGTTTTAGATATTCAATATAAGCGTCCCCGTGGCTTTGGTGGCTCGGTGTCCGGCAGTTTACTCGGTGGAAGTGCTCACCTGGAAGGAACGGCAATTGACGACCGTCTTACTTATCTGGCTGGTTTCAGATATCGTTCCAATAGTTATTTACTTTCAAGCCTGGACACAGAGGGTGATTATCAACCTTCTTTTACAGATTTTCAAACTTTTATAACTTATCGCATTAACGACAGATTAAGAATTGAATATCTTGGTAACTATGCCAGAAATAAATACGAATATGTACCGATAAGCAGGGAAACTACTTTTGGTGTGGTAAATAATGTATTACGTTTAAATGTATTTTTTGACGGTCAGGAAGTTGATGAATACTCTAACCTCATGCAGGCCATTTCCTTAGTCAATCAACCCAATGATAACCTTACCTTAAAATACATGGGTGCATATTACAGAATGGTCGAAAGTGAAACATTCGATATTTTAGGAGCTTATTGGTTAGACGAGATAGAAACCGATTTTGGAAGTGAGGATTTTGGCCAAACCCGCTTTAGTTTGGGAAGCGGAAGTATTCAAAACTTTGCCAGAAACCGATTACAGGCTGATATTTTTTATGCAGGTCACCTTGGAGGCTATTCATACAGTAATAACTTTTTACAATGGGGAATGAACGTCCAACACGAAAGAATTGGAGACTTAATTAATGAATGGGAAAGATTGGATTCCGCCGGATATAGCCTTCCTTTTGATACAGATCAGGTGATAATAAGTGATGTTTTAAAATCAAGTTTTGATTTAAATTCTGTTCGCACGTCGGGATTTCTGCAACACTCCTGGAGATTAGGCGGACCGAGGGACTTAGTTTTAAATACGGGGGTAAGATATAATTACTGGAATGTAAATAATGAATTTTTTGTAAATCCGAGAGTTTCTTTAGCTTTTCGCCCACTTTGGGACAGTAATATCGTCCTTCGGTTTGCCTCCGGATTATATAATCAACCTCCTTTTTACCGGGAAATGCGAAATTTAGCCGGAGAAGTAAATACTGATTTAAAATCTCAGAAAGCAATTCACTTTGTAGCCGGAGGTGATTATGATTTTACACTTTGGAATCGTCCGTTTAAGTTTGTATCTGAAATCTACTATAAATACCTCTATGACATTGTACCTTATGAATTTGACAATGTATTAATTCGATACTTTGGCACAAACAGTGCAACAGGACATGCCTATGGGATAGATATGAGGCTTCACGGCGAATTGGTTAAAGATGCTGATTCATGGATTAGCCTCTCCGTAATGAGAACAGTAGAAGATATTAAAGATGAAACTTTTATAGCGTATTTTGATGAAGAAGGAAACCGTTTTTTTCCCAACAGATTTACAATGGATCAGGTAGCCGATAGTGTTGAAATGTCTCCGGGTCTAATACCAAGACCAACAGACAGAAGAGTAAATGTCGGAATGTTTTTTCAGGACTACCTACCTAATAATGAGACCTTCAAAGTGCATCTGAACTTACTTTTTGCTACAGGATTGCCCTTTGGTCCGCCTAATAACAAAAGATATACAGATACTTTGAGAATCCCTCCCTATCGAAGAGTTGATATAGGGTTTTCTGCTCAACTGTATGACAGAGATAATCGGGAAAGCCCTCCCGGAACTTTTTTCAATAATTTGGAGTCTGTATGGGCCACTCTGGAAGTATTTAATGCTCTTGGAGTCTCCAATACTATATCTTACTTTTGGGTTAAAGACATAAGCAATACTACCTATGCCGTTCCAAATTACCTCACCGCGAGAAGAGTTAATGCACGTGTAATAATAAACTTTTAATGCAACTTCTCACTCATACTTGAAAAACTCTTAGATTATAGAGCAATTTTTATTTACTTTAACTCTCAATGTTTTAAATTTTCCTTAAAAAACTTAGCATAGTCATGCTTATTCATAATATTCTGTATTAGTGATAATTGCTTTGAAAGAATTAATCACATATCTCACATTAATTAAAAAAGTTTATCTATTTTTAAATGTTTAAATTTTGATATAACAATCAATAGAACTTTTTTATGGAAAATTACAAAAATGTTTACCTGTACATAATAATTTCTGAATTAAATAAGCAGGACATAACATCATTCCTAAAACTTTTCGAAGCAGACTCTTTAAACATTAAACTAATATTAACTGCCAATAAATCTAATACAGAAAGCCCCTTCTTTCAAAAAGTTTTATCGGAATTTCCATTTATTCAGCAGCTCCTCAAAAAAAATGAACGGTTAAATTTTGTAACGGAATCAGTTTATTACCTGCCCCCTTCTTTTCAACTAAAATCTACTGCTGATAAAAAAAAATTATTAATTGAAAACACCCCGGAAGATAAAGATAATATCTCTTTACATTTGGGAAATTTAGATACCATCTGCAAAACTTTTAGTGATGAGAAAGTCTTTTTTCCTCATAACACTTCCGGAAGTAATTTTCAAAAAAAGTTATTAATAGCAAGTAAATATACAAACTTTGAAAATGTAAATATTTTAAATAAAAAAAGTAAATCCCCTGTATTCCAATTATTTAAAAAAAATGCAATAAATGAAAGCTTCAATGCATTAGAAGACTTTTATTTTCATCTTCACGATTTGTACGAAGACTATTTATCTAAACTTGAATTTGAAAAAGAATATACTTTTGATAAATCTATTTTCAATCAAATAATTGAAAAACTGAATGAAATAAGTGATACCGATTTTAGCGATTATAAAACAGGAACGCTAATCAGAAGATTGCAAAAAAGAATGCAGTCATTGAAGCTTAAAAAAATTGATTCGTATTTAGAACTACTGGATAAAAAACATACTGAATGTTTTAAACTTTCAGAAAGCATGCTCATTGGTGTAACTGACTTTTTTAGAGACAGCGATGCTTTTAGTGCTTTAAAAAGTATTTTAAACGAAAAAATTAGGAAAGCTAAAAAGAATGATTTTTTCAGAGTTTGGATACCAGGATGCGCTACAGGTGAAGAAGCTTATACAATTAGTATATTATTAAACGAACTGATTCAAGCTAACAATCGTGTGTTGACTATCCGAATTTTTGCAACTGATATAAATGAGAAATCGATAGTTTTTGCCAGAAAGGGGTCTTATACAAAAGAGAGTATTCAAAATATTCCGATCCCTCTTTTAAACAAATATTTTAATAAAGTTTCAGACAGATATGTTGTTAAAAAGGAAATTAGAAAAAACATCCTCTTTACTCAGCACAACCTAACAAACAATCCTCCTTTTTTAAAGTTAGACTTAATTTCTTGTCGTAATTTATTAATCTATTTTAATTCCAAGCTTCAACATAAAATATTACAAACCTTTCATTATTCTTTAAATAATGAAGGTATACTTTTCCTTGGAAAATCAGAGAGCATACATAAGCTAAAAAGCTTATACAATACAGCTAACATAAGCTATAAGATTTTTGAAAAGAGGAAAAATTCCAGAAATAGAATCTTAACACTAAACAAAGTAAATAAATATAAAGTATCCAATACTTTTAACAGCGATGAAAATAACCGAAATAGAATAGAAAAGTTATTTAAGGACAATATATTTAAGCACTTATCTAAAACATTTATTTTAGTAAACGAAACTTTTGAGATTGAAAAAATACAGGGAGATTCTGCTTTGTATCTTCAAGTTCATAATCAAAGTAACAATATCTTAAAACTCTTAAAACCGGAGTTTGTAATTGAAGTAAGTCGATTATTAAACAAGGTTAAACCGGATAATACCTCAATTAAAAGCAAAACCTTTTTCGTAGACTTTTTAAAAACAAAAGTTGAAGTAGAAGTTACAGCTCACCCAATAATAACTAAAGAAAAAGACTTTTATATCTTATTAGTTTTTGAATATGAAAAAAATTTCAGAACAGAAAAGCCGGCAAACTCTAATAAGGATGAAATCTATCTCAAGCAAATACAGGAAGAGCTTATATATACCAGAGAGCATTTACATGAAACCATAGAGCAGTTAGAATCCTCAAACGAACAACTACAGGCACTTAACGAAGAGCTTCAGGCAGCTAATGAAGAACTGCAATCCTCTAATGAAGAATTAGAAAGCTCTAATGAAGAGTTGCAAGTGGCAAATGATGAAGTGCAACAAACTTATGAAGAAGTAAATTCACTTAATAATTCACTACAATCCCAAATAAATTTAACAAAAACATCAAAAGCTAATACTAAAGCCCTTCTTGATAATAGTTTACAGGCATTTTTTCTAATAGATAAAAGCTATAGAACATTAACTTTTAACAGTTATGCAGAAAAAGTTTCTAACGAGTTTTTTAACAAGCAATTAGTTGAAGGAATTTCAGTTTTTGACATCCTTTCACCGGTAGATTTTGATTTTTTGCACGGCATAATTATCAGGTGTTTTGAAGGTGAAAGTATAGCAGGTGAAAGACTTTTTACAAATCAAAAAGAGAAAACTAAATGGCTTAGCTATAATTTCACTCCGGTAAGTTATGAGGGGGAAGTTAATACTATTTCAATTGGTATGATTGACATTGATGAAAGAAAAAAAATAGAGCTGGAAGTAAAAGAACAAAAAGAGTATGTAACCACATTATTTAACCGAAGTCCAAATTTAATATATGTTAAAACTGCTGATGGAAAATTTGAAATGGTCAATCAAAGTACAGCAGACCTCTTTCTTCTTAAAAAAGAAGAAATGGAAGGATTGTATGACAAAGATATTATAAAGAATACTCAAGAGCTTAAAGCCTTTAAGCTAAATGATTCTAAGGCTTTAAATAATAATAAAAGTCTCTCTATAGAAGAAAAGTTTACCGATTCAAATGGTAATACTTTGTGGTTTAACACCATAAAGACAGGTATAAAAATTGGCAATGAGCATAAGATACTGGGTATTTCAACAAATATTACTGATCTAAAAAATTCTCAATTTTTCTATAAAAGCATTTTTGACAACACCCATGAGTCAATAATTATTTTAGATAAAAATGAATATAAAATATTAGATTGTAATAAGCAAACAGAAAAAATACTTGGTTTTTCAGCAAAAGAATTACTAAACAAAAACTTTTCTGTAATAGATAAAAGCTGGAAAGAAAAACAGAATGTGCTTAAACCTTTATTTAACAATAAAAAAATAATTTCATTTGAAAGTGAACATTTAAGAAAAAATAAAGAGTCTATTTTTGTTCAGATTAATGCTACATTAACCATATTTGAAAATGAAACTGTAATATTACTTTTTATTCAGGATATAACGGAACAAAAATCAAACATTAAGCAGTTACAGGATTCAGAGCAATTTATGCGCTCTATTAATACTAACCTCAAAGAAGGCATATACCGCAGCGAAGCAAAAGAAGGTTTAATTTATGCCAATCAGGCTTTTATAGAAATGTTGGGGTATAAAGATTTAGAGGAGATAAAAAAAGTTGGTTCCGAAAAATTATATGTTGACAAAAATCAAAGAAATGATCTCATAAATAAAAGTATAGAAAAAGGATACTTTAGAAATGAGGAAGTGCAGTTTAGAAAAAAAGACGGAAATACATTATGGACATTAGTATCAAGCATTGTCACCAAAGAAAAAAATGGGAGTAGCTATTTTGACGGGGCTGTTTTTGACATTACCGAAAGAAAAAAGGCCGAAAAAGCTTTAAAAGAAAGCGAAGAAAAATACAGGCTGCTCATTGAAAATCAAAATGATTTGGTAATGAAAACTGATACTGAAGGGAGATTTTTATTTGTAAGTCCATCCTATTTGAAGCTTTTTGGCAAGACAGAAAAAGAACTTATTAATAAAAAGTTTTTACCTCTTGTACATAAAGATGACAGAGAGCATACAGAAAAAGAACTTGAGAAAATTTTCAATCCTCCTTATAGTGTATATTTAGAACAAAGAGCAATGACAAAAGATGGTTGGCGATGGCTTGCCTGGTCTGACAGGGCCGTTTTAGATGAAAATAATAATGTCACTGGAATTATCGGTGTAGGTAGAGATATAACCAATCAAAAAAATATTGAAAATGCTATTCTGGAAGAAAAAAATAAATTGGATGCCGTAATCAACAGCTCGGATGAGTTAGTCTTTTCTTTAGATACTGAATACCGGTATACCATTTTCAACGAAAGCTATAAACAGTTTATAAAAAAACACTTTGATATTGATATAAAAATAAACGACAGTATCTCTGATGTTTTTGTCCATGATCCTAACTTCGAAAACTTTTTTTTAAAAAACATTGCTATAGCTAAAAAAGGCAAGAGGCATTTTACTGAAATTGAATTTAAATCAAAGGGAGGACACTTTATATTTGAGTTAACCTATAACCCCATATTTTCAATTGATAAATCATCTATCAATGAAATAGCTGTCTTTTGTAAGGACATAACATTGAAAAAAATGAAAGACAGGGAGCTTTATCTGGCTGAGCAAAGAAGAAAAATTCATATGCAAAACACTATGGTTGCATCCTTAGAATGGGATGCTAATCACAACATAAATGAATGGAATAAGGCAGCTGAAAAAATATTTGGTTGGAAACGAGAAGAAATGATTGGGACAAAAGCTGAAGTAATAATAGAAAAGGAATCTCTACCATTAGTAAAAAGAAATTTTCAAAAATTCCTTAAAGACAAAAAACCTTTTAAACTGATAAACAAAAATGTCACTAAATCAGGAAAAATAATGCATTGCGAATGGTATAACACTACCCTCCTTAACGATCAAAACGAACTAATTGGTTTTGCTTCTTTAGTAATGGATATTTCAGATAAAATTGAGTATGAAAATAAAATTGATAATCTGAATAAAGAATTAGAGATAAAAGTTAAACAAAGAACAAATGAACTCATACAGACTCAAAAGCAATTAGAGTTGAAAATGCATGATCTCTCTGAGTCTAACAAGGAACTGGAACAATTTGCTTATATAGCTTCCCATGACCTTAAAGAACCTCTCAGAATGATTAGCATCTATAGCCAATTGTTAGAAAGTAAAATAAATGATGTTCTTGATGAAAATACGTTAAAGTATTTTGAATTCATGAATGAGGGCGCCCACAGAATGAATGAGCTTTTAGAAAACTTATTGGATTATTCACGTGTCGGTAATAAAAAAGATACTATTAAGAAATACATGTTTAAAGAATCTTTGGAAGATGCACTGTTTAATTTACAAAATCAGATAAAAGAGATAAATGCAGAAATTATCATTGAATGCAGTACTGCAGAAGTAAAAGGAGATAGCAGCAGGATTGCTTTATTGCTTCAGAATTTAATTTCTAATGCTCTTAAGTACAGGTATGAAAAAAGAGATACAGTCATAAAAATTAGCTGTAAAAAAGACGGAAATTTCTATACCTTTTGCATAGAAGATAACGGCATTGGGTTTAAAGAAAAATATGCGGAAAAAATCTTTCTCATTTTTGAAAGGCTCCATAATCGTGAAGAGTTTGGAGGAACAGGTATTGGATTAGCTATCTGCAAAAAGATAGTTGAAAAACACAATGGTAAAATATGGGCGGAATCAAAAGTCAATGAAGGAAGTAAATTTTATTTCACACTTCCCTCTGCATAAAAAAAATTGAAATTTAATGATACTTATTTAAACAATTGCATCTTCCATGCTTGGAATTCTTCCAAATTTATGGAGTAATGCCAAGTGTGCAGACAAGGCATCTTTAAATTTTTTGTTCTCCATGTATGGTACTCCAAATTCCTCTGCAGTCTGTTTGACAATAGGCGCAATTTCTTTATAGTGAACATGACATATTTTAGGGAATAAGTGATGCTCAATCTGAAAATTTAATCCACCTACATACCATGATAAAAATTTATTATCAGTAGAAAAATTAACCGTCGTAAGTAACTGGTGTACAGCCCACTCATTTTCAATTATCCCTTTTTCGTTAGGTAATGGAAATTCAGTCCCTTCAACTGTATGTGCCAGCTGAAATACAACAGATAAAGTAATTCCTGCCACCAAGTGCATTAATAAAAAACCGGCAAGTACATGAAGGAAAGGAATGCCTAATACAACTGTCGGTAAAACTAAAAAAGTAGAAAAATAAACTATTTTTAATGCTATTATTTGCATAAAGAAAATAACATTTTCTGATTTTGTTTTTTTGTTTAGACCTTCTCTGGTAAACTTAAAGTATTGTACAAAGTCTTTTGCAATCACCCAGAAAATAGTAGCTAATGAGTACAATACAAATACATAAATATGTTGTAAACGGTGGTGCTTTTTTATTGCTGAGTGAGGTGAAAACCGGATTCCGCCTTTCGGCTGAATGTCCATATCCTTTGTCTCTATATTCGTGTAAGTGTGATGCAGAACATTATGCTGCAACTTCCAGTTATAAGGTATACTACCCAATAAAAGCAAAGTTTTTCCCATCCATTTATTTACATTTGGATTTGCAGAATAAGCTCCGTGTATAGAGTCGTGCATCACGCTCATTCCGATGCCTGCTACACCAAAACCCATAATTATCCATAATACTAAAGAAGCGAAAAGTGGAGGCTGAAATGTTAATAACAAAACAAAAGGTACTATATACATGCTCATCAAAATGACTGTTTTAATCTTCATTTCAGTGTTGGCATTCTTTGATTTGTTGTGTTTCTCAAAATGTTCGTTAACTCTTTTCTTAAGCGTTGTAAAAAATTGTCTGTTATCTTTATCTACAAACTTTATTTTATCTACTGCTTTTATATCCATATACTTTTAAACTTTTGATTAACTATTGTTAAAACGACATTATAGTCTTTAAAGTTTACAAAGTTAAAGTTTATTTGTTCAGTAATACAGTCTAAACCTTTTATTTCTAACATTTTTGCCAAAAAACTGCTTACTTTTTTAGACAAAAAGAACACGGATTTAAAAAGCTCTTAATTATCTCACCATAAGTTGCTGAGAAACCTGATGTTCACCACCTGTTAGGCGAACAGTATATACCCCGGAATTTAATTCCCCCGACTGTATAAACCCAAACTGTTCTCCTACAGATACATCACCTTTATATGATTCATGAACTTTTCGGCCCTGTGCATCAAACACTTCTAACTTTGTAGATTCCAGTTGGTTAATATGCTCTGAATCCATTCGAACATATACATTCCCACCATTAGACGGATTTGGGAATAATACAAAAGTTAAGTCTCCGGGCTTGTATAATTCAACGGATATTATATAGAATTTTTCTGATGAGCCATCAATATCTGTTTGTTTCAATCTATAATATGATACTCCTCCGTAAGGATCTCTGTCAACAAATTCATACTTAACAACTTTCTGAGAGTTCAGGCTTCCCTCAATTTCCTGAATTGGATAAAAATTCACACCCTCTTTACTTCGTAAGATAGTAAAGTGACTATTATTAATCTCAGTTGAAGTTATCCAATTTAAAATCACTTCATTTTCATTGGGTTTGGCTGTAAATGACAACAAATCAATTGGCAATACTGAACTACCGCCATAGCCCATTGAATAATTTCCGGAGCCTTCGCCATCACCTTCAATAAAATCACCTCCCCCACTCATTCTGAATAAACCTCCCGGAACCCAATCAGGAACTAAGCTTCCTACCATAGACCAAACACCTTCAAGCCTATCCCAATTACTATTGCCTCTAAGGGGATAAACAGCTATATCCAGTTCATAAATACTTAAATCTATATTTATTGTTTGATCGTTATAATTCAATATTACATCATAGGTTACCGTTTGGGTATCTGAGCTAAAACTAAAAACACCAAAGTAAGACTGATCCCACAAACCATCAAAGCCACTTGGAGGTGTATCATCCATAGGGTTTTCACTGACATAATACAAGTGAACTGTTGAAGGGGTTATGTTAAAATTACCAAGAATAAAGTTATTCCCTAAGTCATCCGATATAAAAAGAGGTGTGTCATCATCATATTGGAAAATTGAAAATTCACCAATCGGAGCTGAAGAATAGACTAACTCAGGGTTCCCAATTATTTCTCCATCATAACCATTGCCGGTTAAATCAATAATATGATCATTTACTTCTTCATCAAAACGCCAGTATGCTAATAAATTATCTTCTGAAGGATCTATTAATACAGTCATGTTTTGCTGAATTTCAGCTTCCGTCCTTACCGAAGACCAGTATCTTAC
>REEL01000167.1 GCA_007695095.1 Chitinophagaceae bacterium
ATTTTGAATTATCTGATGAACTCTTAATTAGAAATGGAAGCTTTATTATCAATAATAATCACAGAATTGATGCAAGAAGTGTTTTGTTAGAATCCACAGCTAATGAGTTGCGCTTAGAAAACAATAGTCAATTATATATCGATAATTAAATTGAAAAATTGCATATCTAAAATGTAATATGTATTAGATTTTCTAAGGCAGATTCTTATAGAATGAATTACACGATAAATAATTTTATGAGAATAAACCAAATAATTAAAATATCAATTTAACACTTATTGATTTAATTTGGCTGTCATAAAAGCTTACTCTTTATAAATATATAGTTACGCCTAATATTTATGTGTGTTTTCAAAAAATATACTTGATTTAAATGGATTAAGGTCTTAATTTTAGGGTAATACAATTTTAACATTGTAGTTATATATTAAGAAACTTTAATCCAATTTTATGAAAAAAATCTACTTTTTGTCAATTTTTTGTTTATTTGCATTTACCGGTACTATAGCACAAAACGTGGGTGTCGGCACAGATACACCCGGGGCCAGACTAGAAATAC
Organism: Chitinophagaceae bacterium; assembly: GCA_007695095.1. Lineage (NCBI taxonomy): Bacteria > Pseudomonadati > Bacteroidota > Chitinophagia > Chitinophagales > Chitinophagaceae > Chitinophagaceae bacterium. The sequence continues at coordinate 560 of REEL01000167.1, forward strand.
AGGGAGAAACAAATACAGCAGCAACTAATGCTTTAGATGTAAATACAGCCGATGGCACCTTAATACTTCGGGTACGTAATGATCAAAGAGTAGGAATAGGAACAACAACTTTAACTGAAAGCTTAAATGTTGGCGGAAATATTCGGTTTGTAGGAGCTAATAGAAGCATAGGAACATATTCAAATGATGACTTTCATCTTACTTCAAGTAGTCAAATCCGAATGACGGTTAAAAATACCGGTAGAATAGGAATAGGTACAGATAATCCAACTACTTTATTAGATGTTTATGCAGATGATGCTTCACAATCATTTATTCAGGCCAGGAGTAATGTTGGTCGCTTACGTTTTCATGTTGGACCATTTAGAAACTATATACAATCTTCTGAAGCCGGTTCTGCAGATTTCCGAGATTTATATTTTGGCTCTGTCGGAGGAGCAAACAATCACATGGTGATTAAAGGGGGGAGTGGAAATGTTGGTATTGGACTTACCAATCCTCAAAGTACATTAGATATAAACGGTGAAATTCGAATCAGAGGGGGGAATCCCGCAGCAGGCAGAGTTTTAACATCTGATGCCAATGGAAATGCAGTATGGGAAGATATAGGTGCTTTAATAGATGAGGTTGACCCAAGCTGGGATGGAGATGCAGATATAACCGGAGTTATTGGTAGAGACGGAAGAGTTGGAGTAGGAACAACAAGTCCATCGGCAACTGCTCAGTTTCATTCTGTTCTTACAACAGCAGGTTCAAATCAACAGAGAGCCGGATATTTCAGAATAAATTGGGATGGTTCATCAGCACAGGCTACTGCCTTACATGGAAATGCTGTTAAATCATCTTCAGAAACTTCCGGGAGAAGTACGGGTGTTTACGGACAAGCAGGAAATGCGACAAATAGATGGAATACGGGTGTTTCAGCTGTTTTACAAGGCAGTAATGATGGTGCAGCAGTATTAGCCGGTACCACACAAGGATTTTTGGATCATGGATTTTCCGGATCTTTTCAACATCAATATGTATCACCGGCCGGTCAATGGGGTATCGTATCTTACAGTGATGTTTATTTTCATGAAGACCACTATGTAATGGGCGATGTTGGTATAGGAACGGCTGAACCGATTGCTTCTTTACACGTAAAAAGCAATGTATGGAGAGACCATATCGTTATTGACAGAACACAGAATGCTAGTATCGACAGGGTTTTTGGAATCACTCAAACAACTACTCAAGGTGGTAGAGCCCAGTTTTATTTTGCAGACCCTGACAACGGTACTCCTCACAATTATGCTTTACAAGTACAGGAAGAAACCTCCGGAAGTGGTGCCAGAGTAGGAATTGGTAAAGGTGCATTTGACACTTTTTCTGAGGCTTTGGATGTAAATGGCAATATTACCTTATCAAGTGGTGCTAATGGTACTGTTTTTGCCAGAAACTTAAGGACACATGACGGTTCAAGTTTGTATATAGAAGACGCTAGTGGAAATAGAGGACTTCGATTAAACTCAACAGGAGTTTCTATTTATGAAAGATTAGCTGTAGGAACAGCAGACCCTACGAATGCACCTAATAACGGATTGTATGTTAACGGAAACACAGGACTTGGAAATACAAATCCACAGGGAAAACTTCACATAAGCTTGAATAATTCTGCTAATGAACCTGTTATTGTCGATAAAGCAAATGGAACCGGAAATGGTCCTATAATGGAGTGGTATGGGTTTGGAGAAACCCACAGACTTCAATTGACCTATACAGACAGTCCTTTTAGATACGAATTTAATACAGACCAAAGTTCAAGAAATATTGCTTTCGCTCCAAACATGAATTTATCTTTATTCTTAGCCGCCGGGAATCAAAATGTAGGTATTAAAACAGAAAACCCTACTGCTGATTTAGATATTGATGGTGAAATCAGAATAAGAGGTGGAAACCCTCAAGCAGGCAGAGTACTTACTTCAGATGCTAATGGTCTAGCTACATGGGAAGTTGCGCCAAGTGGAGGAGGCAGTGGCGGTGATATATGGACATTAAGACTCGATAACAATATAGGCTCTACTACTGTACCTATAACTGTTACAACTTGGACTAGCGTCCCTCTTGGATACTCACCTACAAACACCGACAGGTATATGATTGAGTTTAGTAATAACACAAGTAACGGATTAGAAAAAGGTATTTCTATTGTAGGACATGGAAATTTTACTACAACGAATGGTATGAGTGTTGTTTCTTACCAGGCTTATGATGGCCAGTCAGGCGGTGTATTAAATGTTGCTACCTATGCTATGCAATGGAGAATAAGTGGTTCAAATATTGAATTTAGATTCCCCACTAAAATTACTCAAGATGGTACATCAAGTGCTACACCTCTTTACGTTAAAAGAATTTGGTCTGCTCCAAAAGAATAAAATATATTTCACTTCTACAGTTTAAATTTAAAGCCCGTACTATACGGGCTTTTTTTTAAAATCAAACTGAATTCATTTTAAATAGCTCAATCTGAATCTGAGTACAACTTTAAAAAAAAACTGTTAAATTGAACTTTATATATATTTTTAAAATAAACAATAGTGTTGCAAAAAGAATGCTTAGACATTTATATAACAGTGCTATTATTAATTGCAATAAATGCTATATATAAAAATAATAAAAAAAGTTGCTTAAGTATGTTTGTGGTGTTAAATTAGACGTAAATTTTAAAATTTTATCAAATAAAATTACTTGTTTATGAAGAAGATTTTTACACTTACAATATTATTGGTTACTTCATCCTACTATTTGTTTTCACAAAACGTGGGAGTTGGTACGGATACACCGGGGGCCAGATTAGAAATTCAGGGTGAGACAAATACGGCAGCAACTAATGCTTTAGATGTTAATAATGCAAACGGTACAGTCATACTTCGGGTACGTAATGATCAAAGAGTTGGTATAGGAACAACAACTTTAAGTGAAAGATTAAATATTGGCGGTAATATTCGACTGGTAGGAGCTAACAGAAGTATTGGAACATTTTCTAATGATGATTTTCATTTTCGTTCTAACAGTCAAATAAGAATGACGGTAAAAAATACCGGTAGAATCGGAATTGGCACAGATGCCCCAACCACCTTATTAGATGTTTATGCAGATGATGCCTCACAATCATTTATTCAGGCCAGAAGCAATGATGGTCGCTTGCGTTTTCATGTTGGACCATTTAGAAACTATATACAATCTTCTGAAGCCGGTTCTGCAGATTTTAGAGATTTATATTTTGGTTCTGTTGGAGGAACAAACAATCATATGGTGATTAAAGGGGGTAGCGGAAATGTTGGTATTGGACTTACTTCACCTGAATCTAAATTACATGTTAAAAGTGGTGCTTTTAGAGATCATTTAATTATTGACAGGACTGATGACTCGGGTATTGATAAAGTTTTTGGTATAACTCCCAGTAATACAGGAGGAAATTCTGCAAGACTATATTTTTCAAATGTAAATGGTTCTTCAGCTAATGATATTTTAATTTTAAATGACAATGGAAATGTTGGTATTGGAGTAACCAATCCTCAAAGCACATTAGATATCGACGGTGAGATTAGAATAAGAGGTGGCAATCCGGCAGCAGGCAGAGTTTTAACATCTGATGCCAATGGGAATGCAGAATGGGAAGATATAGGTGCTTTAATAGATGAGGTTGACCCAAGCTGGGATGGAGATGCAGATATAACCGGAGTTATTGGTAGAGACGGAAGAGTTGGAGTAGGAACAACAAGTCCATCGGCAACTGCTCAGTTTCATTCTGTTCTTACAACAGCAGGTTCAAATCAACAGAGAGCCGGATATTTCAGAATAAATTGGGATGGTTCATCAGCACAGGCTACTGCCTTACATGGAAATGCTGTTAAATCATCTTCAGAAACTTCCGGGAGAAGTACGGGTGTTTACGGACAAGCAGGAAATGCGACAAATAGATGGAATACGGGTGTTTCAGCTGTTTTACAAGGCAGTAATGATGGTGCAGCAGTATTAGCCGGTACCACACAAGGATTTTTGGATCATGGCTTTTCCGGTTCATTTCAACACCAGTATGTATCACCTGCCGGTCAATGGGGGATCGTATCTTATAGTGATGTTTTTTTTCATGAAGACCAATATGTAATGGGTGATGTTGGTATAGGAACATCTGATCCGGTTTCATCTTTACATGTAAAAAGTAATTCATGGAGAGACCATCTCGTCATTGACAGAACAGATGCAATATCAATTGATAGAATCTTCGGAATTACTCAAACGACCAATAACAGTAGAGCTCAGTTTTATTTTGCTGAACCTGGCAACAGTGCTCCTTACAATTATGCCTTTCAAATACAGGAAGATACCTACGGAAGTGGAGCCAGAGTCGGCATTGGTTTGGGTAACATTGAGCCTTCTGAAGCTTTAGTCGTTAATGGTAATATTGCCTTATCCGGTGATGCAAGCGGTACTGTATTTGCCCGTAACCTAAGAACACATGATGGCGCTAGTTTGTATATGGAAGACGCTAATGGAAACAGAGGTTTTCGTTTAAACTCTACCGGAGTTTCTATTTATGAAAGATTAGCTGTAGGGACAGCAGATCCTACAAATGCTCCAAATAATGGTTTATATGTCAATGGAAACACCGGACTTGGAAATACAAATCCTCAGGGAAAGCTTCATATTAGCTTAAGTAATGTGGCAAATCAGCCTGTAATAATTGATAAAGCAAATGGAACGGGAAACGGCCCATTAATGGAGTGGTATGGATTTGGAGAAACTCACCGTTTGCAGCTAACCTATAATGGAGATTATGTGTTTAATACTGATGAATCTATAAGAAATATTCGATTTGCACCAAATAACGTACAAACATTAATGATTAATGGGAATGGTCGAGTTGGTGTTGGCACGATGGCTCCATCCACTGAATTAGATATTGATGGCCAAATAAGAATAAGAGGTGGGAATCCACAAGCAGGTAGAGTACTTACTTCGGATGCTAATGGTTTAGCTACTTGGGAAGATCCTGCTGTTGGTGGTAGCTCAAATTGGACTGAGGATGGAGATAATCATTTAAATAATAATAATTCGGGGTCAGTAGCCATAAATACAACAAATCTTTCAGGTGTACAATCAAATTTAGTTGTTAGGCAAACTCAAAATCCATTGAATGGAAGTAATGTTATATTAGACAACTTAGCATTAGATCTCAGACAAAATGCTACGAGCAATACTCAGGCAAGTGGAATGAAATTTACTGTAGGTAATGGTAACGCTTATACTGGAACAGCCGCGATTATAGCAGAAAGAACAGGAGGTTGGTCTCAGGGGAGATTACATTTTGCTGTAAATAATGCAGGGGCATCCGGAAAAGTTGATATTCCAATTTATATGACAATAGATGGTCCTTCCGGAGGAAGAGTTGGTATCGGAACATTAAACCCTCAGTACCTTCTTCATGTAGATGGTTCGGCCGGAAAACCGGGAGGAGGAAGTTGGACTGCCACTTCAGATGCAAGATTAAAAGAGAATGTTTCAAGTTTTAGCAATGGCTTGCATGATGTTCTGAATATTAATCCGGTATTTTATAATTATAATGAGAAAAGTGGTTACGATAGTCAGGTACAATATGTTGGAGTTATTGCCCAGGAACTTAAAGAAGTTGCACCCTTTATGGTTGGAGAAACAGAAATAAACGGAGAAACTTTTTATGATGTTAACAATTCTGCCATGACCTATATGTTGATTAATGCAGTTAAAGAATTAAATGAAAAAATTGCAGAACTACAAACCGAAAATGAGCGTCTTAAAACTGAAAATAATAATGTTTTAGAGCTTAATGAAAGATTAACAAAATTAGAAAACCTGATACTTGAAAACTCTCAAAAAGAAGTATCTGCCTCTAACTAAAAAATGAGTTAATTTAAATTTTAAAGCCCGTTTTTAAACGGGCTTTTTTATGTGTTAAATAGTTACATTAACAGCTCTTTTTTTATTTCTTAAATTTGATGTAACGAACGACCATTGCTACTAAATATGATTTTAATTATATTTTTAAACTAAACCATGTAAAAATAATATAAATATTTATACATTTAATAATTAATAGTATTATTAATTATTAAAATTAATATATATAAAATTTTAAAAAAAAGTTGCTTAGGTATGATTAGGGTGCTATTTTAGTATAATGCTTTTAAATTTTTTCAAATAAAATTACTTGTTTATGATTAAGTATTTTACACTTACATTTTTATTATTAATATCAACCGTTTATTTATTTTCACAAAATGTTGGAGTAGGTACAGATACGCCGGGAGCTCGCTTAGAAATTAAGGGAGAAACTAGCACTTCTGCAACCTCAGCTTTAGACGTTACAAATGAAAGTGAAGATTTAATATTACGTGTTAGAAATGACGGCAATGTTGGTATTGGAACAGCTAATCCCCAATTTACCTTAGATGTTGCCGGAAGCGGTAGATTTACCGGACAAGTCAGCATACCTTTGTTACCGGTAAATCCGGAACACGCTGCTTCAAAACAATATGTTGATAATCAGATTGCCGGGCAGGACCTTTGGCAGGAAGATGGCAATGACAATATTTATTATGATGTTGGGAATGTTGCAATAGGTACTGATGATCCATTATACAAGTTTTACATTGTTTCACAAGAAGATGTTGCAGGTACGAATGGGGAATCAGTAAATATGGAAAACGGCCCCTTTGTAGTCAGGTCTCATTTTGGTTCTGGCTCCGGCCAAATGACCGGTATAGGATTTACTGTAAGTAGTGTAGATGCAAATGTAGGTGGTGCTATTGCCCTTGAAAGAATGGGTTTGCAATCACAATCTAAGATGCATTTTGCAGTGAAATCTGAAAATAATATTACGGCAGATATTCCTATTCGCATGACTTTGGACTATAATGGCAGATTAGGTATAGGAAACAGAAGTCCGGAATATACATTAGATGTAAGCGGAACCGGCCGGTTCACAGATCAACTTATTATACCTCTTGTCCCAACTGCACCGGAACATGCAGCTTCAAAAGAATATGTAGATAACCAATTAACTTCAAATACCTTATGGCAAGAGAATGGCAATAACATTTATTATGATGACGGAGATGTGGGTATTGGTACTGCAGACCCTATATCAGCCTTACATGTAAGAAGTAATAGCTGGAGAGACCATATAGTTATTGACAGAACCGAAAGTGCATTTATTGACAGAGTCTTCGGAATCACTCAAACGACAAGTGCTAATCGTGCACAATTTTATTTTGCAAATCCAGACGGGAGTTCACCAAATTATGCATTACAAGTACAGGAAGAAACCTTAGGAAGCGGTGCCAGAGTCGGTATTGGTTTAGGCAGTGTAGTTCCTTCGGAAGCTTTAGATGTTAACGGTAACATTGCCTTATCCGGAGATGCAAGCGGTACTGTATTTGCCCGTAACCTAAGAACTCATGATGGCTCAAGTTTGTATATAGAAGATGCTAGTGGAAACAGAGGTCTACGATTAAACTCTACCGGAGTTTCTATTTATGAAAGATTAGCTGTAGGAACATCAGATCCTACAAATGCTCAAAACAACGGGCTATATGTTAGCGGAAACACCGGTCTTGGGAACATAAACCCTCAGGGTAAACTGCATATAAGTTTAGATAATTCTGCTAATGAACCTGTTATTATTGACAAAGCGAATGGAACCGGAAACGGTCCTATAATGGAGTGGTATGGGTTTGGAGAAAGCCACAGACTTCAATTGACCTATACAGATAGTCCTTTTAGATACGAATTTAATACAGACCAAAGTTCAAGAAATATTGCTTTCGCTCCAAACATGAATTTATCTTTATTCTTAGCCGCCGGGAATCAAAATGTAGGTATTAAAACAGAAAACCCTACTGCTGATTTAGATATTGACGGTGAAATCAGAATAAGGGGAGGAAACCCACAAGTTGGCAGAGTATTAACCTCTGATGCAGATGGTAATGCTACATGGCAAGATCCAAGTGGTGGTGGCGGTAGTTCAAACTGGACAGAGGATGGGAATGATAATATTTCATATGGTGCAGGAAGTGTAGTAGTTTCACCAGATAATCCTGATATTCAAGCTAATTTTGTGTCTGCCAATGATGACGATGTTATGCTGCCAAATAATCGGGTAAGCCTAACAGCAACTTATCATGCAGACTTTAGAAGAACAGATTGGTCAAATGGAGAAGGTAACGGTATAAAGTTTACGCAAGGCGAAAACAATACCTACACAGGAACAGCCGCTATAGTAGCTGAAAGAACAGGATCATGGTCACAGGGTAAATTACATTTTGCCGTAAATGATGCCGGTTCTTCAGGAAAGACTGATATTCCAATTCTAATGACACTTGACGGTCCGGGAAATGAAATGGAAGTATTTGGAGATATAAAAGCAGAGGGTAGGGTTACCGGTACTATGGATCACTTTTCAAGTCATTACCTTTTTAGCACTAACACAGATAACAGATGGCTAGGTTTTAGAAGTACCGGTACATCGGTAGCTGCTGAACCTAATCATATATATACTAAAATAGCCCCTTTTAATGGCAGACTTAAAAAAATCATTATAAATGCTGAAGATAATACTACCGGAAGCCCGGCACCAGGGAATACCACCTTTGGGCTACATGTCAATAAAAATCAAACAGCCGTGCAAGAACAAACAGTAAATGTAAATAGCTTTTTAACTAGCTATGATATGAATTTTACTGCCGGAGCAAGTTTTAACCAGGGGGATCAGATACACATTAGATTTTCCGGATCTGATGAAGCACCCCGAAGAATGATTATTACCTGTATTTGGGAATATGATGTAGATTAATTATCTCTCAATAAACCATAAATGAAAGAGCGGGATTTTAAATTTTTAAAATCTCGCTCCTTTTACTTTTAAAGAAATTACTAGTGGACTATTAATTTTTGAACTTGATTTGTTATAGCATTACGTACTTTAATTAGATACATGCCCGGAGATAAGTCTGAAACATCAACTCTGTATACTCTACTATTTACATTTTCAATTTTGCGTAAAAGTTGTCCCTGAATATTAAAAACCTCAATATCAGTGCGATTTGAAATATCTAAATTACTAAACTCAATATTGATAAAAGTAGATGCCGGGTTCGGATAGATATTTACGATATTTTCTAAATCAACTGTTTGAATTGATTCTTCTACTGAAACTTCCTGAGTTAGACGGTATAATTGAAGTCCACCGCGCATATTACCTAAAACCATATGCAATTGACCTTCAGGTGAAAACTTAGTAAGAGCAGGAGCTGACCTTTGACCCACATTTGTTTGTGAAAAATCTTCAGCTGTAAGATCAAACTTACCCTCTAAAATGCTGTCCGGATTAAAAGCATATAATAATAACCCTCTTGCCTCAGAACCTGTTAATACATATTTCTGATTATCTAATTCAATAATCGCAGGACTGGTATATCCATCAATAAACATTGGTTTTCTGGCATCTATTCCACCAAAAAACGGATTATCGGGTGTTATATCAAAATCAAAATTAGTCTGTGTGCCTTTATTAAGCATTAACTTAATAGTACCTTGTCTTTCACCTACTAATAAATCATATAGTCCGTTTCCGTTAATATCATAAAAGTAGGGTGTACTAAACGTCCAGGGATATCTTATCCATTCTTCTTCCTCCAAAACATACACGGCAGGTTCATTTACTGCTGATACATTTACAAATAAATGTAAACTCCCGTCCTCATCACCTACAACCAATTCCTTTTTGCCATTATTATTCAGGTCAGCAAAAGCAGGGGAGAGGTAGACCTTGTTTAACTGACTCAGACTCCCAAAATCTCTGGTAATAAGAGTAAATTCAGGTTCTTCCGGAGTACCGGTGTTTTCATAATAAGTCAATGCTGCTGTTTTCTCAAAAGGCCCGGTATAATACCCGTTATTCCCAATAATTAAATCTTTTAAACCATTTCCGGATATATCAACAAAGACGGGACGTGACATTTGTCCGGCATCTATCATATCTCCAACCAGAAAAGACGAAGATTCTTTTTGAAAAATCATTGAGTCTTCATCACCGACATTTAAATACAACCACGCACAATCTAAAGTTTCAGTAGCGGAGTACATATCCGTTGGAGCTACAATTAAGTCTTTCTTACCATTATTATTGATATCTACCAGAAAATTAGCCGGCATAGTTGGCATGTGTATAGGTATGTCATAATTAGGAAAAAGACTATCCTGCTGCACCATTTTAGCTAAATCCGGAGTTCCGCCATTTAACAAAAAAACGATATTACTGTATTCAACATCACCCACCAGTAGGTCCTGAACACCATTATTATTAATATCAAGAGCTGTAAGAGTTGACCCGGCATGTCTTCTGTCAGGATAATATTCATCTACAGGTGGAAGAAAAAAGCCTACACAGGAATCTACCAAACTAACCCCTTTTGAAGATGCACTTTCATAGAAATCTCCCCAACAATTATCGGCTTGTTCAAATATTAAGTTTCCATCACAATTGCCATGCGTATCCATAGAATTGTTTTTAAAATAAAGCACAAACCCACCAAGCATATGAAATGCCAATATGTCTTTAACTCCATCTCCATTCACGTCTACAATTGCAGGATAGTCAACTGTAGAAACAAAAATATTTAGGGGGCCTGAAAAACCCTGATACCTCAAATAATCTACATACTCAAAATCTAACTTTCCATCTGTATATTTACCTCTGTAATATTCAATTCGATTATTTCCGGAGAAAAACAAGTCCGGAACACCATCACAATTAAAGTCTGTTAAAATCATCCAATGCTGGACATTTGGGAAATACTCAGCGTATTCCGGAGCATAAGTGTAAGAAATCTCTCCCTCCTGCCCGGAATTTAAAAAGGTTAAAATCCGATTTCCTGACTTATCAAAAACCACCAAATCATCTATACCATTATTATTTAAATCTGCAGCATTAAATTGCGGATAATTCAATCCCCCCAACCAGGCTTTATCAATAGTTTGATTGTTTTGATGTACAGGTATATTATGTATTTGCTCAAATACGGGCTGTGCAGTTAAAGCAAATGTATTAAGCAATACAATAAGGAAAGCTAAAATGTTTTTTTTCATTTTTTTCATTTAAAACCTGAATTAAATCCTCTCCAATTAATCTACTTTTAAAAAGCGGGCACTACCTGATTTTTTACCATTTTGCATTTGAATCACATAAATTCCGGGGTTCAAATGTTTGACCGGTATCACAAATGCTTCTTGCAAATAGCCTTCATAATTAAGTATTTTTCGACCTTGCATATCAAAAATCTGTATTACAGACTCTATATTTTTTTGGAGACCTTCAGTTTGTAAAACAATAGATTCGGCTGCCGGGTTCGGAAAAACTTTTATGGATACTGTCTGGTCAACAATAGAAGGAATAAAGTTCTCCGGATCGATAAATAGGCTGTCTGATGACTGATAAAAAGTTAATCCACCTCTGTAATTGCCGGATATCATAAAATATCTGTTTTCTTCCGGTTCATAAACAGTAGGAGCAGAGCGGCTTCCTAAATTAATATTCGAGAAATTTTCTGTTATTACCGGGAAAGAACCGCTTAACAAACTGTCTCTATCCAATTGATATACTTTAATCTTTCCATGATTCGTCCCTAATAAAATGTATTCATTATCAGTAGAATCCAGTCCTGACACCCAGGGTATTGAATGACCGGTAAATACACCCGGCTCTCTGGCATCCATTTGACCTAAAAAACTATTTGTGGCATTAACATCAAAAAAGAAATTTTGAGCAGTGCCAATATTTTCATAATAACGAACATTTCCGTTTCTTTCACCAACTAACAAATCTAATTTACCATTAGCATTCACATCATATAGAAAAGGAGCGGCAAAAGACCCACCTATGTTTAATAAATTAGAGAGACTTAAAACAAAATTGGCAGGATCTCCGGCCTGAGCAGTATTTTCAAAAAAATGAAGATTCCCAAAGCGATCCCCAACTATCATATCTTCAACTCCATTCCCGGTTAAATCACCAAATGCCGGATGTAACTGATTGGTAGATAAAATAGATACATTTCCGAAGTCTTCATCCGCTAACTCATATGCAGGATTATTATTAGTACCCGTATTTACATACAAAGTTAGTGCTGAACGAACATCACCTACATCTACAAATTTTCCGTAGTTAGCTATAACTAAATCTTTAATACCGTTTCCATTATGATCAAAAAATATAGGAATTGAGCCTTCCCCCACATCAATCATTTCACCTACTAAAAATGAAGTCGTCCTTAATTCAAATACAGCAGTATCTCCTTCACCTACATTTTCATACATCCACGAACAATTGATGTTTTCAGAGATTTGTAAAGAGTTTGGAGCTACTAGTAAATCTTTTTTCCCATTATTATTTACATCTGCTGCAAAAGCCGCTGCAAAATAAGGTATATTTACAGGTACATTGTAAGATGGAAAGTTTATATCCTGACTTATAATTTTTGCTGAATCAGGTGTTCCGGCATTTACTAAGCGATTAAGCTTTGTTGAAACTATATCTCCTAATATTAAATCTTTTAAGCCATTTCCATACAAATCAAAGGGGAGAAGAGTAGAACCCGGATGTCTGAAAGACTTAGCCGCCTGAGGAGTTGGAATTAGTGTTCCACAGGTGTCTAACAATAAAACTTCTTCCTGAAATTCACTTTCAAAAATATTTCCCCAGCAGTCATCTACTTTTTTGAAAATTAAAGTATCGCCACACATACCTAATTCAGACGAAAGGTTTTCATAATAATGAATATAGCCTCCAAAAACGTCAAATGCCAATACATCTATATCTCCGTCATTATTGATATCTGCAAAGCCCGGAATGTCTATTTGAGTTACAAAAATATTGGCTATGCCACTACTACCAGTAGTTTGATATTTTAAATCGTCCCAAACCTCAAAAGTTAAAAAATCATCTTCATAAAAACCGCGATACACTCTGATGCTTGCTAACTGTGAGGATATAATATCAGGTATCCCATTGCATGCCATATCTTTCATCAACATCCAGTGTCTTAGTTGACTTGGAAATCTTTCAGCATATTCCGGAGCATAAGTGTAAGAAATGCTATCCGGTATACCATTATTTATGAATGTAAGAACTTTGAATCCTGTACGATCAAAAATAACCAGATCATTTATGCCATTATTGTTTAAATCTGCTTCTGAAAATTGTGGATTATTCAAGCCACCAATCCAGGGTGTTTCAAGTATATGGCCGTTATTTGAAACAGGAACGTCATAAATACTTTCAAAAAAAGGTATGCTTTGAGCTCTTAAATCACTAATTGGTGAAAACAGTAACATCATTAATAAAAATGAAAGGTACACTTTGAAATCATTCATTTATCTTGAGTTTTAAATCAGTTAAGAGGCATTTTTTATGCAAAGCATTCACATTTATGATTACTTAATTCTGCTATTTTAATAAAATGCTTTAATATAGCATGAAATTTTACTTCGGTTCACTATGTCAAAGTTAAATAATATTAATGAAGTTCTTTCCACTTTTATTTTTCATTTTGTTCATACATTTTCCAACTGCTTTTGCAGATGTTGAAAGCAATTTTTTCATAGAAAAAAGTGAAGAAGATACTCTTGTTTATTATAAAATATCAAGCTACGATACTGAAGCCTTACAAACAAATCTCCCTGATATCAAAACAAAGGAAATAGAAAACGATATTTACATTACTTTTTCCTTACCTGTAGAGGGTATTTATTATCTGAAAACAGGATTTAGTATGAATGAGTTCAAATTACTGATAATAAAAGGCGATGAGTCAGATTTGGTTATAAATAGTTTTCCGGCCTGGTTAAGTTTATTGCCTCCCCTTATAGCGATTTTTTTAGCTTTAGTATTTAAAGAAGTCATTATATCTCTTTTCATTGGAGTGTTTTCAGGAGTGCTATTGATGAATGGTGGGGGAGGTTTAAGAGGTTTTTTACAATCTTTTTTTGATGTAGTAAATATCTATCTCGTAGGGGCTTTATCTAATCCGAATCATGCTGCTGTAATCATTTTTTCACTTTTTATCGGGGGGATGGTTACTTTAATCCAACTAAACGGAGGTACAAAGGCTTTAGTGAATGCTTTGCTGCCTTATGCAAAAAATAAAAAAAGAAGTCTGCTCTTAACCTGGTTGATGGGAATCATCATATTTTTTGATGATTATGCCAATACTCTGATAGTAGGCAACACCATGAAATCAGTTACTGATAAGTTTAAAATTTCCCGGGAAAAACTGGCATATATTGTTGATAGTACAGCCGCTCCGGTTGCTTCAATAGCTTTAATAACTACCTGGATAGGAGTGGAGTTGGGCTATATAGCCGATGCATTACAAACTTTTGCACCTGATTTAAACCCATACTCTCTATTTTTAGCTTCTCTAAAGTATTCATTTTATCCATTTCTGACCTTGATTTTTATATTAATACTAATTCTTTCAGGTAAAGATTTTGGCCCAATGCTAAAGGCAGAATTCGTTGCTTCAAAATCTAAACCTGATGAAGTGAAAAGTGCAAATACCGAAAAAGAGTTTAGCAGTCATCCTATGATGGCGATACTACCGGTAGTTGTTTTACTGGCTGTAGCTATGGTTAGCATGTTCTTAAGTGGCTACAGCCCGGCAATTTGGAATCAAACGGATATTTCATTTTTTCAAAAACTATCCTTAACAATCGGAGAATCAGACCCATATAAAGCACTTTTACAGGCATCTTTGAGCGGTTTGATTTTAGCATTTATTTTATGTTTTTTACTTAGAAAAAAAATTCAAGGAGGGATAAGTGCAATTACCGAAAGTATGCTAAACGGATTTAAAAGTATGTTACATGCAGTTGTTATTTTACTTTTAGCCTGGAGCCTTTCGGCAGTCACTTCAGATTTAAACACGGCAGTTTTTCTTTCTTCATTTATAGGAGAAACGGTAAATCCTAGATGGTTACCGCTTATCGTTTTCATCACTTCAGCTTTAATAGCATTTTCAACGGGTTCAAGCTGGAGTACAATGGCAATAATTTTCCCATTGGCTTTGCCGGTAAGCTGGCTTGCTATTGGTGGTGAGGCAGGAGGTGAAAATTATGATGTTTTAATTGCAGTTATTTCAGTTGTATTAGCCGGAGCAATCTGGGGAGACCATTGCTCTCCCATTTCAGATACAACTGTTTTAAGCTCTTTAGCCACAGATTGTAATCATATCGCTCACGTTCAAACCCAATTGCCATATTCCATGCTGGTCGGAATCGTTTCAGCTGTTTGTCTGGGCCCTCTATTTGTGTTTCATACACCTCTTTGGATTATTTTTCCACTGGCAGTTGCAACTCTATGGCTCTTTGTGCGTTTCTATGGTAAATATCCGTATGAATTACCTGAATAAACTTTTTTTATGCTCTGTTTTGTTTTTAATGACAGGATTCCTTATATCTTGTCATTCTCAAAAATCGGATTTTGTAACGAATAATTTTAATTTAATTGAAATGGAAGGAATGAATGAGAATTTCGAAGAAGCTACATTTGGCGCGGGCTGTTTTTGGTGTGTAGAAGCGATTTTTAATGATTTAAAAGGGGTTAAGAAAGTGATGAGTGGCTACTCTAACGGAAAAACGGATAATCCCACTTATGAAGAAGTTTGCAGTGGCGTCACCGGCCATGCAGAAGTGGTAAGAATTGTTTTTGACCCTCAGCAGATTGATTTTGAAACACTGCTTAAAGTATTCTGGCATGTGCATGATCCGACAACACTAAATCGTCAGGGGAATGATATTGGCACTCAATACAGATCGGGTGTTTATTATCATTCTGAAAAGCAAAAAGAAATTGCTCAAAAATCAAAGGATGAAACGAATGCTTCCGGACTGTGGCCTAAGCCTATAGTTACAGAAATAACGGAAATTAAAAGTTTTTTCCCGGCAGAAGATTATCATCAGAACTTTTTTGCAAATAATCCCGGACAACCTTACTGTGCAGCTGTTGTAGCGCCTAAAGTTAATAAATTCAGACAAAATTTTAAGCACTTACTTAAATCTGAAATGTAAACTACCTCATATTTAGCAATAATTTTGGAGAAAGTCTAATATTACTTGAATAAGTATATATGCATCTATTACTTAAAATAGACAGCTTTTAGAGATTTTATTTCAAAAAGCACATAATCTTCTTGTATTGAGATTGTAAGGGAGCAAATATTTGTTATTTTTGTGCATTAATTTATAAAAATTCAAAGATGGACGAAAATTCTAAGCAGAGAGTAATTCCTATTAATATTGAGGAAGAAATGAAATCGGCCTATATAGACTATTCTATGTCTGTTATAGTATCAAGAGCTATTCCTGATGTAAGAGATGGTTTGAAGCCGGTGCATCGCAGAGTTTTATATGGAATGTTTGATTTGGGGGTTACATCCGGCAAGTCTTACAAAAAGTCAGCTAGAATTGTTGGAGAGGTTTTAGGTAAATATCATCCACACGGTGATAGTTCAGTTTACGATGCTATGGTACGTATGGCTCAGCCATGGTCTCTTCGTTATCCACTTGTAGACGGACAGGGTAACTTTGGGTCTATAGATGGTGACAATCCGGCTGCTATGCGTTATACGGAAGCACGTTTGGCAAAAATATCTGAAGAACTTTTAGCAGATATTGATAAAGATACAGTTGACTTTACAGATAATTTTGATGATACCCTAAAAGAACCTAGTGTTTTACCATCTAAAATACCTAATCTTTTAATAAATGGAGCAAGTGGTATAGCTGTTGGTATGGCAACAAATATCTTGCCTCACAATTTATCTGAAGTAATCGATGGAATAAATGCTTATATAGATGATAATGATATAGATATAGAAGGTCTTATTGAGCATGTTAAAGCACCGGATTTTCCAACCGGCGGTATAATATACGGATATGACGGAGTAAAAGAAGGTCTTATGACCGGAAGGGGAAGAGTAGTCGTAAGAGGAAAAGCTGAAATTGAAGAAAATGGAAACCGCTCCAGAATAATCGTTACTGAAATACCATATCAGGTAAATAAGTCCCTTTTGTTAATGCGGGCCGCTGATTTAGTAAATGAAAAGAAAATTGAAGGAATTACAGGGATTAGAGATGAGTCAGATAGAAATGGAATGCGCATTATTTTTGAATTGCGAAAAGATGCTGTTCCAAATGTTGTTTTAAATCAATTGTATAACTTCACACCTCTTCAAACTTCTTACGGAGTTAACAATATTGCTTTGGTAAATGGAAGACCAAAACAGTTAAATCTAAAAGACTTAATCAGGCATTTTGTTGATTTCAGACATGAGGTAGTCGTTCGAAGAACAAAATATGATTTAAGAGAAGCTGAAAAGAAAGCTCATATCTTAGAAGGTTTATTAATTGCCCTTGACCACTTAGATGAAGTAATAGCTTTAATCAGAAGTGCCAGAACTCCTGAAGATGCCAGAAACGGATTGATGTCAAGTTTTGAGTTATCAGAAGAGCAGGCAAGAGCCATACTTGATTTGAGATTACAGAAACTTACCGGCCTGGAAAGAGATAAAATCAAATCAGATTATGAAGAACTACTTAAGAAAATCGCTTATTATAAAGAAATTTTAGAAAGCGAAAGTCTTCGTATGCAAATCATTAAAGATGAGTTGAATAAGGTAAAAGAAGACTATGGTGATGAGCGTAAAACTACCATAGAATTTGCTGCAGGTGACATGAATATTGAAGATTTAATACCTGATGAAGAAGTTATTATTACTATCTCTCACCTTGGTTATATCAAAAGAACTTTAGCTACTGAATACAGAGCTCAAAGTAGAGGTGGCAGAGGGTCAAAAGGTGGGAAAACTCGTGACGAGGACTTTATTGAATATTTATTTGTGGCTACAACCCACAATACTATTATGTTCTTTACAGAATTAGGTCGTTGCTACTGGTTAAAGGTATATGAAATCCCGGAAGGTACAAAAGTAAGTTTGGGAAGAGCTATTCAAAATGTTATCAACTTCCCGAAAGAGG
The DNA here is from genome assembly GCA_007695095.1 of Chitinophagaceae bacterium. Classification (NCBI taxonomy): domain Bacteria; kingdom Pseudomonadati; phylum Bacteroidota; class Chitinophagia; order Chitinophagales; family Chitinophagaceae; species Chitinophagaceae bacterium. The sequence continues at coordinate 18,671 of REEL01000167.1, forward strand.
ATAGTATTAGAGCATTGATAAAAGTACCTAATTTGAATGATAAAGAATATTTAGATGAACACTTTATCATGTTTTGTACTGAAAATGGGGTAATTAAAAAGACTCCATTGGAAGCCTTTTCCCGTCCACGTTCTAATGGAATTAACGCAATAACCATCCGTGAAAATGACAGATTGCTGGAAGCGAAACTTACAGATGGTAAGAGTGAAGTAATATTGGCCAGTAAAGAGGGGAGAGCTATCCGTTTTAATGAAACGAAAGTTCGTTCAATGGGCCGTACTGCAGCAGGTGTAAGAGGTATGGTTTTAGGGTCTGATGACAATAAAGTAGTTGGTATGGTTTGCTTAAATCCGGAAAAATCAACAGATACCGTTTTAGTTGTTTCTGAAAAAGGTTATGGTAAACGCTCTAATTTAGATGAATACAGAATCACAAACCGAGGTGGTAAGGGTGTTAAAACAATAAATGTCACAGATAAAACAGGTAAACTGGTGACGATTAAAAATGTTTCAGATGAAGATGATTTGATGATTATTAATCGTTCCGGTATTTTGATAAGAATGGGATTAGAAAACATAAGAGTAATGGGTAGAGCTACACAAGGTGTAAGACTTATCCGTTTGGGTGAAAATGATGAAATAGCAGCTACAGCTAAAATTGGCAAGTTTATTGTGGAAGAAATTGAAGATGATAATGAATCTCAGGAAGATGAAACTCAGGATTAATTTTTAAACTCAAGAATAGAAAAGATGAAAAAACTACTAATTGTTTTAGTACTAACGCTTATGGTACTTCCGCTTACAGCTCAAAATTCAAAAGTTGTCAGTGCATTTAATTATTTAAACTACTTTAACCGGGATAACGACAGGGGAGCTCTTGAAAAAGGAATGGAAGCTATAGATGATGCCATTCTTCATGAGCGAACTAAAGATCAGGGAAGAACCTGGTACTATAGAGGTTTGATTTATCATACAATGTATGAAGACCCTGAATATCAGGAAAAATACCCGCATTCATTAGATGAAGCAGCTCGTTCTTATGAAAAAGCACTTACTGTAGATGACAGAAGATTCAGAAACAGGGATGAAGCTATTCAAAATCTGAACACGATTTCTATGTTATATTTTCAAAGGGGTGTGGAAAGTTTTACACAAAACAACCCCTCACAAGCATATCAGGATTTCAAAAAGAATATAGAATTATTTAATTTCTTTAATGAAAACGATATTCCTTCGGCTATAGATATTGAAGCGACTACATTAAATGCAGCTTTAGCTGCCAGTCAGATTAACAAAACTTCAGAGGCTAAAGAATTATTTCGTAATCTAATTGATTTGGAATATGATAATCCTGCTATTTTTCAATCTTTAGCCCGAATGCAATTAGATGAGGGTGATGAAGAAGCTTCTTTAGCTACTTTAAGAAGTGGTATTGAAAAGTATCCGGATAATATCGGTTTGATAATCGATGAATTGAATATATATTTAGCTAATGAAAGGCATGAGGAGGCTATAGCTAAACTTCAGGAAGCCATTAATGTAGATAAAGAAAATGCTCAATTATATTATGCTTTAGGAACTGCTTATGATAATATTGAGGACAAAGAAAATGCTGAAGCTACTTATAAAAAAGCTTTAGAACTTGATCCTACTTATTTTGATGTTTATAACAATCTGGGAGCATTGTATTACAATCAGGCTATTGTTATAAATCAAAGAATTAATGAGGAAGGCAGACAGTTGAGTGACCGTAAGTATAAAGAATTAGTTGATCAAAGAGATAAACTATATGAAAAAGCTTTACCGTATTTTAAAGATGGTGCTGCTTTAGATATAAATTTAGAAGATCCTGCAATGCGATCTTCATATATAGGTCTGTTGAATGCTAAAAGAGAAATTTATGCTCGTTTAGGAAATTACGATAAAGTATCAGAAATCAGAGCTCAAATACAAAGCTTACAATAAGATTGATAAAGTATAATGATAAGCTATTCATTAATAAAAGCCACTTTGAAAATTCAGAGTGGCTTTTATGTTTTAGGGGGTATTAATGAATCTTAATCTTCTTTTCAAAAATCCTATTTAACATAATATAAATTATGTAACAAAAGGACTCTGCTTATTCGAATAATTCAAATTCGTTATAATGCTGTTTTTTTTATAACTTTAAGTTTTATAAAAACTATTACTGCTGTAATTTGTTTAATTGCAGCTATTCACTAAAATCAAATAAATGAAAAAAAGTTTTTTAACTACTTTAATACTGACAATTTGTTTTCAGTTAATTGCTGACGAATGGATTGAAAAAAATTCTTATCCCGGAGTTCCCAGACATCACCCGGTAACTTGGGGAATTGGTGATTACGGATATCTTTTAACAGGTGGCAATGCACAGAACGTTCCTCTGAATGATTTTTATAAGTATGATGCGGCCAATGACTCCTGGGAACAATTGCAAGATTTCCCGGGTACAGCCAGATCTTTTTCAATTGGTGCTGTATACAACGGCATTGGATACATTGGATTTGGTGCAACTTCAACTGAATATCTCGATGATTTATGGAGTTATGATCCGGTTACAGAACAATGGACACAATTGGCCAATTGCCCTTGCTTAGGTAGGCAACATCCGGCTTTTGTAGCACATAATGGAAAAATATTTGCCGGATTGGGAAATCATAATCAAAATCTAAATGACTGGTGGGTATATGACATAGAATTAGATTCATGGAGACAATTGGATGATTTACCGGGTCCTCCTAGACATCACCCTTATCATTTTGCAGTTGGGGATTATGTGTATGCAGGATTAGGACATGGTAACGGACCCGGAATTGTTATTTATGACGATTGGTATAAATTTGATCCGGAAAATGAAACCTGGACAACATTAAATGACCACCCGGGAGAAGAAAGAGTTGCAGGTTCACAGTTTTCTCACGGAAACTACGGTTATGTTCTTAGCGGAGACGGTAATGACCACAGCTACATGGAAACCGGTGAGTTCTGGCAATACGATCCGGAAACTGATACCTGGACAGAATTAGAGCCACACCCAAACCAAAGTCGTTGGGCACCAAATGCATTCGTAGTTCACGACACAGTTTATTTTACTTCAGGAGTTAGTAAAGCTACTTCGGTAATCCATAATGACGTTTGGGCTTATACTTTACCGGAAATCGAAGAAGAACAACCCGTGAACGTTACAGAACTAGCTAATAATTTATCTGTTAGAATTTATCCGAATCCGGCACAAGAGTTTTTAACAATAGAAATTTCTAATGCAGACCTGGATGATTTACAAATAAACGTCTACGACATTAAAGGACAACTGGTTAAAGAAACTGCTTTTAAAAATAACTTGAACATCTCCTATTTAAATAAGGGTACATATATACTCAGAATTACATCTGAAGACGGAGTTAAAAGTGAACAAAAGTTTACTAAACAGTAATTTTTGTAAAATTTACAAAAAAAAAGCATGACAATATGATTAAATATATTTTTGTATTGTTGTGCTTTTTTTTTATTACTCTGCATTTTATGCAAAATGTACAATCATACTCTATAGGAGCTCCTTCCGGATTTTCCGGTGCCCCGGGAAATTTCAATAATACCTGTGCCGGTGCCGGTTGTCATTTTGGAACAACCACAGAGGTTTATAACAACATTATAGCAAATATTGATACATCAGGCTATTTACCGGGAGAATCTTATACAATAAATACTTTTATCAGTCATCCGGATAGAAATGTTTTTGGTTTTCAAATGACAGCTCAAACTTTGGATGGCCAGTATTTAGGCACATTTTTAAGTAATTCACATGAAACTCAAACAACAAGCAATGATCGCTATATAACGCATACTAATTTGGGTATAGAAGTTAATGATACTATTAAGGAATGGGACTTTCAGTGGATTGCTCCCTCAGGCGAACCGGAAGAAAATGTCACTTTTTTTGCTGCTTACAATGCTGCTGATGGTGACGGGACACCCAACGGAGATATAATTTACACCTCAAGTGTTACCTATAATTATAAAGTTGTAAGTAATGCCCCTTCCCTATCAAAAAACTTATCAAAAGGGACTGTTTTTCCAAATCCTGCTGAAGATATTTTTCATATTACTTTTGATACAACTTGTGATATCGCTGAATTTTCATTTTATACTGTTGAAGGAAGAAAATTGCTGACATTGAGAAAAAATGTTTTAGATAATCACAAAACTACTTTTTCAGTCGGAGAAATCGGGCTAACTACAGGCAGATATATCATCAAAATCGTTGGATGCAACAAGTCGATTTCAATGCCTTTGATAATCTTAAGTGAATAAACCCCAAAATATCATACCTAAGAACAATATAAGTAGTAAAATAGCTATCACTGTTCTATAAGCTCCGGAACCTGCATTATCCGGAAATTCATACTCACATACCGGACAAATTTCTAGTTTGCTATCAACTTGCATTGCACAAGAAGGGCATTCTTTTTTTCTCATAATAATTCTACTATTAAGGACAAAGATTACTTAACTCGATATCTTCTATCCATTCTTTAATCAACTGTACACCTTCAGTATGTACCATACGTCTGCCAATCTCGGGCATCATAATACCCGCTTGAGTGGATTCCATTCGGTATAAAAGTATAGAATTTTCCGGATTTCCGGGAGAAATGCTGTAAGTTCTGTTCCCGGATCCTCTTCCTGCAGCTATTGGTGCTTTACAAATCCCTAAACGGGAAGGATTCATCTCAAAAAAGTCTAAACTCAAACCGGAATTATGTGCTGAGCCTTGGGGATTATGACAATGTCCGCAATTAATATCCAGATAAACTCTTGCTCTTTCATTCAGGCTGCCACTATATTCATCATTCCATTTTGCAATCACCGGAATCAAATTTTTATCGGGCAAATCAGCCAAAACATCTTTTTCATTCCAATATGTCAATTGATTAAAATCACCGCTTTCATACATAAAATCTTTGTTTAAATTCCTTGCTGTCGGACCTATAGGAATCATTTTGGTCTTTTTTTCGTGACAGTTTTTACATTGATTTCTATTGGGAATCAGATAATCTAAATTGATTTTTTCTCCATACTCATTAATCCAGCTAACTTCTTTTCTTCCCCCAATCCATGAAAGCTCAGCATCGGTCATTCTATCATTCCAAACATAGGGATAAGCTTCCCAGCCGTCGGGATGGTTTACTAATAAACGGGTTTCTAAGATTTGTCTGTTAACAGATGTTTCCCTGAAGTCTTTGGGGTAATAAAATGTTTTTATCAAAACGGTTCCTACAGGAAAGTCAAATACTGCTTCCTCTTTATAGACTATTTTTTCACCTTCCGGTACATATACAAACCGTAACTTTTCAGAGTAATCAGAAAAAAGCTGATTTTTTAAACCATAGGGTATTACTCTGTTATTAGGAATATGATCTGCAGGTTTTCCATTAAAGAAGTTGTAGTCAGAGAGCTTTGGTAACGGCAAATCAGCTAAATCAAAACGGACTTCATCTCCCCTGCTGATATAATTACATTTAGACAAACTGAATGAGATAAAAAGCAGAAAAACAAGTATTTTAAAATACTTTTTGAAATGCATACTGCTATAAATTTCTCATTTTATAATTTGGCAATGGATTCAAATCGCAGTCAAATAAATCAGAGTCATATTCAACTGTATTTGAGCCATCTTCTTCAATATTCCATTTGGCTGACGTCATATTGGTATTGTTATTTAAACAAATTCGGCGCTCCTCAATTAAAACCCCATCATCATCAAAATTAGCCGGATTGTCAAATGCATCTATAAAAACATCAGGAAAACGATTATCTCCAAAAAGATGAGTCATAAATGCACCTATCGGATTTTCTATGTCAGGATCCATCCCTCCCCTGCCAAATTGGTTATTAAAAAGATTAATACTGCTGTTATAGGGGTTAAAGTTTTCGTCATCGTAAGGTCTGTCAAGCATCTTATAACTCACTATAGCAGCATTAACTGTATTGTTGTTTTCAATGATGTTGTCAAAAGCATCTATATTTCTATAGGCCATAATCAACAAGCCCGATCCGGAAGGAATCATAGAAGCCAAATTCCCTTCATGAGCAAAGTTATAGTGATTATTACCAATTATTTGATTGTTGTATACTCTTACATCAGATCCGTTGATTTGTGGTAATTCAGGCAAATTTATTATCATCAATCCACTTGTATTATTTTCAACTAAGTTTTCATAAACTTCAACAAAAAAACTGTTTTCAACTTCAATTCCACATACGTTTTCCCAGGCATGATTATTTCTGATAATCACATTTTTTGATTGGCCTACATAAATACCTGCATCAGATGCACCTCTTGCCCGGCAATTTTCAATTACGACATTATTGGAACTTACCGGATATAGTCCATAGGCCCCATGTGATGTATCCGGTTGACCTTCCCAGATAACTTCTAAATTTCTAAAAGTAATTCCGTCGGAGTCTCGTGCTTTAATAGCATCCCCTTTTGTATTATAAACTGACAGATCTTCAATAGTTATATTTTTCCCACTGATTAGAATGCCTTCCGCACCTTCCGTTTGATTATCAAAGCGCAAAATTGTTTTTCCAATACCTCTGCCTCTTAGAGTTATATCTTCCTTATCCATAATTGACAAGGTTCGGGTAAAGTGATAAACTCCCTCTTCAATTTCAATGATATCACCCTTTTGAGCTAAAATCAGTTTTTCCAGCAATTCGTCCTCAAAGGGAGTTTGTTCAGCACAGGAAACCAATACTATAATTGGCAAAAAGAATATCAGTTTAGTCAGATGTAATCGTTTAATTAAAGACATGGTTCAGAGTTTCGTTTAAAAAGTGTTGGTTAAAAAAGAACTTAAATTTAAGAAAAAATTAAAATCTACATAGGATTGTAAATTTTAACGGCCTTTTCCATTATTTCCTCCGGGTTGAGGGTCATGGTTTTTGTTTGTTTATTTATGTACAATTCCATTTGATCTGTATAATGTGGGCTTTCCGGTCTGGAAGAACTTCCAAATGGATGTAAGGTTTCTACTTCAGGGTATTCATTTTCCTTAGAAAATCTGACAAACATGGTATATGCATCACCTATCATAATATCAAATTCTCCCCTTTCATTTTTTACTCCATAGCGGGCAGTTAATACATCCGGGAAGCCTGAAACCGGTAAACTTTTTTCACCTCTTACGTGTCTTTGCAGAACTCCCAGAGGAACTTCTGTATTGTCAAAATGAGTAATTAAGTGATTTTGAGCATAGTATAAGGCTTCAACATAAAGTTCTTCATCAATGCTTATACCGGATAAAAAAGCAGCATCATCTAAATCTAATTTGTCAAAAATGTATTGAAATGTCAGCAGCATTAAGCTGGCTCCTGTGCTTTCTAAATCTGCTACTCCATTCCAGCTTTGTATTTGCTTAATAGTTCCGGAAACTCGTGGAAATCTTGATGGAGGTAAATCAAAAATAGGTAATAAACTCTCCAAAAAAACAGAATTTTCAGGAAAGCTTTCATCCCATTTAATTGCCTTAAACTCCTCAAAATTTATTTTTTCGTATTTCGCAATGATTTCTTTAAACCTATAAGCTCTATTGTTATCATTAATTCGAAAACCCATATCAGGACTGAAATTTTCAGCCTGTAGATTTTCTTCAGCACAGCTTGCAGAAAAAGGAGAATTATTCACATTAAACAAAAATCCGCAAACCGGATTTAATAATTGCGGTAATTCATCTACAGTATATACTTCATTCCAAAAACTTGCGGAAGTATTACCGGGCAGAACTTTTGTATAATCAAAACCCTCATTCCTTTTTGGTATCAGTCCGGTATTCAAATAAAATATATTATCATCTCGATCCGCATACACTATATTGAATCTTGGCAGTGCATTCATGGACAAAGCATCGTAAAATTCATTAAAATCATTAGCTAGATTCATTCTGTACCATTGCTCTATTGCTCGAATATCATTGTATAGTGCATATCGAATGGCAAAATACCCCTGATTTGTTTTAAAAACCGGACCATGTATACTTTCGTAAGTAACTCTTCGAACCGGTATGCTAATTTTACCTATAAGCGCTACCCTCAACCAAATTGGATGCTTAACCAATTCCAACCATTTATCGTCAAACCTATATTTATACTTTTTTGAAGGATGCATTTCCAGCTGATACACATCAACCAAATTGAGTCCATTCCAGGTATGAGCCCAACCTAAATTTTTATTGGTGCCGGAATAAACATTAACTCCTCCGGGAAATGTTCCTCCTAGAATATTTAGACCTTCTTCAGAGTTTAAGTAAACTTCATACCAGGAAAAGCTGCCCTCCATAGGGGTGTGAGGGTTTACAGCTAAATATGTACTACCATCCTCAGACATATTGCTATTTACAGCATAGGTATTTGAGCCTATATTTTGTGGAAGATCTACTAAATTTTCCTCAATTACATCTTGAATATAATTATGCACACCCGTAACTATAGTTAATGTAAACATTGAACTTACAAGAGCATCCTGTGGACCTATCGGAAATAATTTTCGGTGTACTACCTGATTAGGGTTAGCTGCGGCATAAGCGTTTAAACCCGCTGCATATGCTTTAAGATAATCTTTAAACTCTGCAGACAAGTCCGTTTCAAACTTCTTTTCAACAGTTTCCCTAATTCTACAGGCATGCAGAAGAAAATCTCTTACGGCCCCTTCCCTGCCCTTTATTCTTCCCATAAAGCCCTTAGCAGTAAGGTATACTTCCTGTATGGTATAAAAGTCATCTTCAGCATGAGCCCATGCCAATCCAAAAGCGGCTTCTGCATTAGTTTTGGTAAAGATATGAGGCACTCCCCACTGATCTCTTACAATGGTAATGTTTTCGGGATTTATTTCAGCGTGAAGAGTGATTGTTCCGGAAAATAAAATTGCTAATAAAGTTGAAAAATGTTTCATAGTAAATGTTAATCGACCTCTACTATAAATTCTACATCCTTTGAGAAATATTCAATTGAACGGTTTCTGTCCAGAAATAAACCATTTACTTCACCTTCTATATAATCTATAAATAATTGAATGTTTTCTTTACGATTTCTGTAATTTAACATACTTTCTTTTTCAAGTGGAATCGTAACAAAACCATCGGTAATTAACAATCTGTTATTCACTATTTTAATTTCAAAGTTTATACCTGAGTGGTTTTTATAATTTCCGGCCAAAAAGTTTTTATCTATAAAAAAAGGCTCTTCGTCATTTTTTTCATTTACAATCAAAAAAGCTAATTTTGAAATAGAATTACCCCATTTGATTCCGGAACGTTTATTTCCCTGTCTGACAATAATCAAATCATGCTCCGGATTTATGTATAAAACCTGTCCTGCATATCCACCCGCAAATAAATCCCTCTTTTCAAAAAGTGGCCTGTCAATATAGGTATCCAACCACCATGATTTATTATAATTATAATATTGTCCAAAAACAGTGTCTCTCAAAAAAGAGTTTTCTACCCATTTTTCAGGAATTATCTGAGTTCCCTCCCAGTTTCCTTTATTAATATATAAACGACCAATTTTAGCTAAATCTCTTGCTCTGGCAACTAATCCGCCATATGCCAATGGGGTGCCATCAGGGCTGTCAAGCATCATAGCTGCTGTATATTCCATTCCTAGCGGTTTCCAAATCTTTTCTTCTATATACTTAGCTAATGGCCTTCCGGTAGCTTGCTCCAAAACCATCCCCAAAATTAAAGTCGAAACAGATTTATATTCAAAAACTTCGCCGGGATTATGCTTAAGCTTAATCTTATCAACATATGCCTTTTGATTGTTATGATAATACATTCCTAAAAGTAAATGCATAGTGGTATAGTCTGAAAAATTTAATCCGTCGGTCATGTTTAACAAGTGCATTACTGTAATGGCATCCCGGCCATCTTCTTTATATGCCGGAATAAAATCAGATACTTTTTGGTTAATATCTGTAATATACCCTTCTTCAATAGCAATACCGACTAAAGCAGAAACCAATGATTTAGTAATTGAAAAAACTTGAGCTGCAGTAGACTGCCTGTAATTATGAAAATAGTTTTCATAAAGAATGCTGTCATTTTTTATTATTAAAAAACTAACCGTACCTGTACGTCTTAAAAATGTTTCAAAATCTTGTCTTTTGCTTACGTGCTTACCGGTTACCCAGTCTGACGGACTTGGAAGAAGCAAGGCTTGATCACTCTGTGGAAAAATAAAAGCCGTATCCGGTTTGTCTATTATATCTAAATCAAAAACTAAATAATCCGTTATACCGGGAATGTTATGTTTAGCTATCCTGTAAACATTATTACAGGAAGCTAAACTTAACAAAACCATGAAGGATATAACTAATTTAATTTTCATTTTGAAGCCTTAAAGAAACTTAAGCATTTTTTATCTATACTATATATACGCTAAATTACAAAAAATGTTTTAGCGAATTTTCGTTTTTTGCAAATTTTTTCTAATTTTTTTTCAGCTAAAAACTTTTCTGAGACTAAAAATGGAGTTTTAACAATATTTTTCAGTTCGAGAAACAAGAAATTTATTGCTAATATTTTTAGCACTGGTTCTATACTAACCTATTTATCTGACACTTAGCGTAAATTAGTTGAAGTGCTAATACAAGTGTCTTAAGTGAGCAATTTATTGTGGAATAAAAAATGGCTATTTGAAAATGTAAGTAAATAAAAAATTAATTTTCCACTAATCAAGCAAAAAATTAACAGAAGTAGCCGTTTAAATCTGCTCATTTACTTATTTACAAGTTAAAAAAAGGACATTTAAACGATAGTGGCTAAAATGAAAATTATGTACAAATAAATCCAAAGCAAGCCAACAAAGTGCCAGTAAAATGCCATTAACTTAAACGACATCTTTTTAACAGGATCTGTTAAAAAGACCAATGCTTTAACATCATTTTTAACACAAGCATTGGATTGAGCCAGCGCTCCAAGCAAAAAAACGAGTCCTATCAAAACGTGAAATACATGTAAACCGGATATCAGATAAAAGTAGGAACCGGATTGACTGCCTCTTAAACCCAAACCGGCTTCGGTTAAAATAGAAAGACCACTATATTGTAAAAAAATAAAACAAACTCCTAAACCAAAAGTAATTCCAACAGCATTTCTTAATCTAAGTATATCTTCATTATTGAGCTTTTTTTCTGCATACCAAAGGCTAATGCTGCTAAATATTATTATAAGTGTATTAATATGTATAACTACAGGCAGTTTCAAATCCGGATATTGAAATTGAAAATTTGCATATAAAAAGGATACCGATAAGCTAAGAAACATAAAGGTGAGACCGGCTATCAGACCATAAACAAATATCTTGTATGGGTGAAATCTCAATTTTTGTACATAAACTGTCATTTAAATACTTTACAATACAACAACAAATAATGAGAATAGGTTTTAAAAAAAAGCTATTCTTTGAATGCAAGTAATGGCACTTTAGTATGAAAAGCCATTTTTCGGGTAAAACTCCTGTTAAAAAGCTTTTCAAACATATTTCTTTTTCGGTTTAAGGTAGCTAACCAGTCAACTTTATCAGTTTGTATATATTCTTCAATACCATCAAATAAATTGGAATAAACTCTAAAATCAAAATTTATCTTTTCGTAATTCAATTGTGTTTGTATAGTAGCTTTCAAACTTTTAATTTTCTCTTTATTGACGATTTCATAGCTTTCTACGATATGCAGAATAGTGATTCCTGCATCAAAATTAGCTGCAATTTTCACTAATTGTTGAAGAGCAATTGAATCCGTTTCATGAAAATCTGATGCATAAACTATCTTTTCAATATGCTTATAAACAGCATTTTCAGGTATTGCTAGTACAGGAATGTCTGATTTAGCAATAACTTTTGATGTATTACTTCCAATAACAATTTCCCTAAAGCCGCTGGCACCGGTTGTGCCCATTGTAATTATATCGGCTTTTAAATGCTGAGCTGCATAAACTACCTCATCAACAGCAAAACCCTGTTTGACTAATAAGTCGAATTCTAATTCCTTTTTATCCGCATTTTCCGGTTTCAAAAGAGCATTGTCGATTAAATTTTTAAGATTCTTCTCAGCCTGTTCTTTTAACTCTTTGCTCATTTGATTGATTAATTCACCGGGCATATTGGCATCTACTATTGGAATTCTGTAAACGTGCAATAATGTAATCTTTGCATTCATTTTTTTAGCAAACTCAAGTGTATATTGAAAAGCATTTAAGGCTGCATCAGAAAAATCAGTTGGAAATAGGATATTTTTCATTTGTTTGATTTTTAATTTATTCTATTTATTCGGGTTTAAAAAAGACAAATCAGAGAATTTATAAATTACTTTCATCTCAGTCATAAAGATAAATCATTGCAGTATTCTTTTCGAAAAAACAAATTTAATTTTTAAAAATTTAGTTTTCGGAAACTGAATTTTTTCCTTTTTTAAAAATGAATTCTTTTTAACTTAGCATATGATTAAATAATGCATGAGATTTTGCGTATTTAACGGGAGTTTATTTTTTAATAAAAAATTAATTAATTATGAAGCAATCAGCTTCAACGGGAGATTTATTAATAGCAGAACCTTTTATGCAGGATGCAAATTTCAAGAGAAAGGTCATTTTGCTGAGTGAAGTGCATGAAAACGGAGCTGTTGGCTTTATTCTTAATAAACCAATCCCCCTACCCTTCAATGATTTAGTGGAAGGTTTTGATGAGTTTAATCCAACGGTATATTTAGGTGGTCCGGTTCAGCATGATACCTTACATTATATACATTCAAAAGGGGATTTAATTGCAGAGAGCAAAGAAATTACTACCGGTCTATTTTGGGGTGGAAACTTCGAACAGATAAAAACGCTTATCAACCAACAATTGATAAGTCAAAAAGATATAAAATTTTTTCTTGGTTATTCCGGTTGGGATAGCGGCCAACTCAATGAGGAAGTTGAAGATAATGCCTGGGTAATTACCAATGCCAAAAGTGAATTTGTAATGGAACAGGATACTGAAAACTTATGGCGCGATTGCCTCATAGATCTTGGTGGTGAATTTGCTAATATGGCTAATTATCCGGAAAACCCACAATTAAATTAAATGAGCAAAAAACCGGAAATTACAATTATCGGCCTTGGGTGGCTGGGTACGCAAATTGCTCAAAATTTAATTGCTCGAAATTACACAGTCAAAGGCAGTTGCACTTCTGATGAAAAAGCAAACTATCTCAATAATCATGGTATAAATGCTTCTGTATTAGATTTTAAAAATGATATTTTATCAAGTCTGCAAGATTTGCTTGTCACAGATGTATTAATCTTTACTATACCCCCACAAAATAAGAAAAATGGAGCCCCGCAACTTTCAACTATTTTAAATACAATTTTACAGCACGCATCTTTTTCTAAAAAAATTAAATGGATTGTATTTATGTCCTCAACTTCAGTATATGGAAACATGCAAACTGAAGTGGATGAGAATACAGAATGTAAACCTGAAACCGAGAATGCAAAAGAAATTTATAAAGCAGAAAAGCTTTTGCTCAATATTGAAACCCCTGCAAGTATTCTCAGATTAGCCGGTCTCTGCGGACCGGAAAGAATGCCCGGTAGATTTATGGCAGGAAAAACAGACCTCGCAGATCCTGAAAAAGCAATAAATCTTATTCACAGCTTCGATATAATTGAAATTCTAAATCAGCTATTGACAAAAGAAATATATCAAAATACTGTTTTTAATATTTGTGCTGATGAACACCCGAAAAGAAAAGATTTTTATGAATTTGCAGCTCGTCATCAGGGATTTAAAGCTCCTGAATTTAAACCGGACACTTTTGATTTCGGAAAAAAAGTATTAAATTCAAAAATTAAAAACACATTAGATTATACATTTCACTACCCATCACCTTATGATTTTTTTAAAACATAAATATGCAAACTAAGTTAGAAAATCATCGACTTGAAAGTATTTCAGCTGAGTATGACTTACTGGAAACTGAAAGAGAAAAACTCCGTAAACGGTTAAAAAATAACTTTTTATTGAAGTTTTTCTTTTTAGCAAAGCTTCCATTGGCTTTATTAACCGGTTTGCGTGTAAAAACTTTAAACAAGGAAACCGGCGAAGTTACCATACCTTATAAGTATTTAAATAAAAATCCTTTTAAATCTACTTATTTTGCTGCTTTAGCCATGGCAGCAGAAATGAGCACAGGAATTATGGTGCTTATTGCATTACATAAATGCAAACCCTCTGTTTCAATGCTGGTAGTTGATCTGAGGTGCAAATTTGTTAAAAAGGCCACTACTAAAGTCACCTTTACCTGTAACGAAGGCAATAATATCAAAGAAGCTGTTCTCAAAACCTTAGATAGCGGTGAATCTGTTGAGCTTATTCAACAAACTACAGGAAGAGACTTAGATGGCAATGTGGTGGCAGAATTTGAAATAACCTGGTCTTTCAGAGCCAGGAAAAAGTAAGTTGCGTTATAGTGCTTCACAATTATTCATTATTTTTTAAAAATTAAAGCAATTCATATGTCCAAAATGTTGCATTTTCTCTTTTTTTTTGTAATATTATGTATGACTTGTTTCTCCGAAATAAATACAAATAAAAAATTAACGACAGCACATCACATTGATGTAGTCGAAATTTTCGATAGTGTATCGGGTCTTAATTTTTATTTTCCGGATACTCCTTTATATCAGCGTTCCAAAACAGGGGATTTAAACTCTTACTCATTTACCTATTCAGAGCCCGGCATTAGCTACATAATAGTTATAGAGAAAACAAAAACACCGGATAAAGTAGAAGAGTCTCTGAGGCGTTCGTTTAACGATGTTTTAGATAACAGGTCTGTTGTTTTAGAAAAAAATTATGAAGTGCTGCCTCTACCACATTTAAAGGGCTTAATTCATGGCAGGTATGAGTTATTTGTCCATTTTCAGTCCTTTTATTACAAGGATTTTTTAATCCTCCAAATGATCACAAATTTAGGCAGTAAAAAAGAAAAAGAGACTGTGGAATCCTTTTTTTCAACTATTAACAATTTGTAAAATAATTTCCATGAAAGTTTATACCTTTTTAAAAATAAATTCGTAAGTATTGTAAATATTTTATCACCTAAAATCATTAATTTATGTTACTCAATATCAATCAGGACAACCCGGATAAAAGAAAAGTTGACCAAATTACTAAATGCCTTGAAAATGGCGGAATCATAGTGTACCCAACTGATACTTTATACACCATTGGTTGCAGCATTTTTAACAGCAAAGCCATGGAAAGAATACGACAAATTAAAGGACTTGAAAATGGTGAAGCACATTTTTCTTTAGTTTGCCATGATTTAAGTCAGATTTCTGAATTTACCGCTCCTTTTAGCAAGCCTATTTATAAAATGATGAAAAGGCTTATACCCGGTCCTTATACTTTCATTTTAAAAGCAAACAAAAATGTACCAAAGCTTTTTAAGTTTAAAAAAGACACCGTAGGCATCAGAGTGCCTGATAATAATATTCCAAGATCAATAGTTGAGAGCTTAGGACATCCTATCACCTCTACTTCTATTCATCATGACGATAAGGTATTAGAATATATGACCGATCCGGAAATGATTTATGAAAAATATCACAAATTAGTTGATATAGTTGTGGACGGTGGATTTGGCGACAATGAACCATCTACAGTATTGGATATGACCTCCGAGGACGTCGAAGTTATACGTGAAGGAAAGGGAATGTTAGAGGTTTAAATTACATTTCTTTCATTTTTTGGTTCAATAAAAAGCTTGTAGAAACTTACTCTACAAGCTTTTTACGTTTTAGTTATGGTCAATGCAATTTCAAAAAGACATGAGAGATGAACGTTTTATAATTTTAATTACTTATAAAGTTAATAAGTGCATAATTAATAACCCATTCTATGAAAACTAATACAAACAAAGCTGAATTGCTTAAAAACCTGTCTGAAGGATTTAATTCTATTAAAAATTTTACTGAAAAGGAACTCACTAAACTCAATGAGAATCAGATTAATTGGAAAGAAACCCCTAAAAAGTGGTCAATTGGTGAATGTATTTTCCACCTGTTAGTTTCCGGTGGTGACTATTTGATTGAAATTGAAAATAAACGAAACAAAGGAGTATTTAAAAGCGAAAAGGATGAAAGTAAAGCTATCACATCAGGTTTGAGAGGCAAACTGTTACTTTACTTTGTGAAACCGGAAACCAGAAATATAAAAATTCCGGCTCCACCAAAAATGAAACCGGTTAAAAACAAAGTCTATACTCCGGATATAGTTTTAGAGTTTATTCAGCTTTTAGATAATTTCTTAAAAGAGATTGAATATTGTAAACAAATTGATATAAATACCAAAGCAATAGTTTCTCCGGTCTCATCTATTATTCGTCTAAATCTGGCAGATACCCTTCTGATTAACGAAGCACATTTTCAAAGACACTTGTTACAGATGCAATCGGTTATTTACAATAGTAACTTTCCTAAAACATAGTAAGTTTACAAAAGTAAACAGAAAACTACACTAAAATCAAGATAATTTACATAAATAACCTTACATTTTTAAAGGAGTTTACAAAAGTGTATAGTTTTATTTTATAGTTTTGTTTATCAATAAGTTAGGTAAGTATATTTAGTATATAGCTTTAATAATAAACAATCTTTTATTTATTTTTACTGATAATTTTCTCATTATTATTATGTAGATTTACATGCCGGTTTAACCTTGTAAATTTACAAAAGTGATTGAAAGAATAAAGAAAATAATGGCTGCACATGGATTAAGTCCATCCGTATTTGCAGACAAAATTGGTATACAGCGATCCTCTGTTTCGCATATTTTATCGGGAAGAAATAAGCCCGGATTAGATATGATTATTAAAATAATTGCTGCTTTTCCGGATGTAGATGCTGAATGGTTATTACTGGGACATAAAAAGCCTGAAAAAGAATTGTCACCTTCCTCTACCCCACCGGATGAACCCAAAGAAGAAAAAACAGCTGAAAATATTCCTGAAGAAGCTGAAGTTCCAAAACCGGCTAAACCGCATATTGAAGCGAATACTTCAAAAAAAATTGTGAAGACGATTCTTTTTTATAGTGATGGTACTTTTGAATCTTTTTTTCCGGGAAATTAAATTACAACTCCTTTTTTCTTAACTTTTCCCTATAGAATTCTATATTGGCTTTGATGGCAGGATCTAGTTCAGGCTCTTTGATGTCAGTGTATTTAGACATTTCTTCGAGTAGTATTTTAGCCACTATATATCGTGCTGTTTGCTTATCATCAGCCGGGATAACATACCAGGGAGCATGCGGAAAAGAAGTGCGATTAATCGCATCTTCATAATATCCCATGAATTTATCCCATTTAGACCGGTCTTCAAGATCACTAGGCGTAAATTTCCAATTATGCTTTTCAACTTCCAGTCGTCGCAATAAGCGCTGCCGCTGTTCTTCCTTACCCATATGCAGGTAAAACTTAAAAATAATAACTCCATTTTCACTAATGTGCCGCTCAAAATTGATAATCTGTTCAAAGCGTTTTTCCCAAAAATCGGGCTTAACATCTGTTATTTTATCAATCCCCGGGAGGTTTTCATTGAGCAGATATTCCGGCCTGACTCTGGTTATTAATACATTTTCATAATGCGATCGATTGAAAATAGCGTACTTCCCCCTTTCAGGCAAAGCCAAATAATGACGCCATAAGTAGTCGTGTTGCAACTCTTTATTACTTGGAGACTTAAAACTATGCACCACTCCACCGCGTGGATTAAAAGCTTTAAAAACTTCCCGTATCAGACTGTCCTTTCCGGCTGTGTCCATCCCTTGCAGACAAACCAAAACACCATATTTGTCATGCGCGTACATGACATCCTGTAATTTACTCAACTCCTTTCCGACTTCTTGTAAAGCATTTTCTTTTTCTGTAGAACCGGCATTAATATCTAAGTCAGTAGGAATATCAGCAAGCCTTACAGCTTTGGTAACTTTAAAATCTTCGGGTTTGAGGCTTTTCATAAATTCATTTATTACTAAGGGATTAAGGACTTTTAGCTCATTTGTCTTTACGCTACTTTCTGCTTATAAAGATGTTCCTGAAATTCTATAAACAGTTTACTGATGTTTGCTACGTCTCCTAAAATTTCTTTAGCGTCTTCCAATGACTGATATTTATTTGTCAATAATATCGGAAGTTTTTCCTGATCGAGTTCATCTACGCCGGTTTCAACGTATTTGCTCAAAACAAATGAGATAAATTCTTTTTGTTTGTCATTTATTAGAGCATATATTGTTGCTTCGGCTGCTTTAGCTCTTGCTTCTCTTGTCATGGCTATATAGTCGCCATTGAATACATATTCCAAAACATCATAGAGATCACTTTTCTCCATATCCACTAACTTCTGCAAAGTTATCAAGTCTTCTCTTGGAAATCCTGCTGCATCTAAATTTTCTAACAATGTTCTTCTTGTTAGCGGATTACTCCATATTTTTCGTAACTCGTCTTCGTCCTTGAAAAGTTTGGGTAACTCTCCAAACAGGTTATTCAAAAACTCTTCTGCTGAAATAGGTTTTCCGTCTGCACTCCAAAATGAAGTAGAAATCATGTGTTTAATTTCTCTTTCTTTTCCATCTCGAAGTTTTACTTTAATTCTTTTCTTTTTGAGTCTTGGTTCGTCAGGATTTGAAACAACAGGTATGTTATCCGGGTCTAAAATGGGATATGACTTAGGTTTACTTGGTTCCGGCTCTAAGGGTTCACCATCCCATTCCGGATCGCTAAAATGCTTGTAGGCATCTACAAAATCGTAAATAGTAAAAAACTCTTTACCATCAAATAAACGGGTACCACGACCTACAATTTGTTTGAATTCAATCATGGAGTTAACCGGACGTAGCAAAACGATATTTCGAATATTTCGTGCATCCACACCTGTAGAAAGTTTTTGCGAAGTGGTCAGAATAGTTGGAATTGTTTTTTCATTATCCTGAAATTCTCTCAAAAGTCTTTCTCCTTCTTCTCCGTCATTTGCAGTTACTCGAACACAATAGAAAGGGTCTTTGCTTTTGGTGTACTGGTTAACCAAATCTCTCAATAAAGCAGCATGTGATTGATTTGCACCGAAAATAATTGCTTTTTCATATTGATCAGTTTCATCTAAAAAAACATTTATGCGTTTGGCTTCTCTTTCTACAATTTCAATGCTTCGGTTAAAGTCTTTTTCTTGGTAGAGTTTACCCTCTTCAATTTCGCCTTCAATTATGATATCATCTGATGTGTAGCGGTAATCATCTAAAGTGGTTTTAATGCGCTTCACTTTGAAAGGTGTTAAAAAGCCGTCATTTATACCTTCTTTCAGCGAATAAATATAAACGGGCTCACCAAAGTATTTGTAAGTATCTACGTTGTCATTCCTTTTGGGCGTAGCAGTTAATCCCAACTGAACTGCCGGACTGAAATATTCTAATATACCCCTCCAATTGCTTTCGTCATTAGCTCCACCTCGGTGGCATTCATCAATGATAATAAAATCAAAATAATCTTTAGGATATTCACCAAAATTAGGTTGCGGACTTCCACTTTCATCAGTACCTGACATAAAGGTTTGAAAAATGGTAAAGAAAATACTTCCGTTCGTAGGGACTCTTCCTTTTTTCTTTATTTCGCTGGGTTTTATTCGCACTAAAGCATCATCAGGGAAAGCAGAAAATGAGTTGAATGCCTGATTTGCTAAAATATTTCTATCTGCTAAAAATAAAATGCGTGGTCTTCTACTACCATCTCGCTGAAGGCTCCATCGAGTTTGAAATAATTTCCAAGCAATTTGAAAAGCAATGGCTGTTTTTCCGGTACCTGTGGCTAAGGTAAGCAAGATTCTGTCTGTTCCATTGGCGATAGCTTCTAATGCTCTTTGCACAGCTATTTCCTGATAATAACGAAGCTGCCACGTTCCACTTTTATCTTCAAAGGGGACATTGGCAAATTTTTCCCGCCATTGGTTTTCTACGGCAAATGTTTTTTCCCAAAGCTGTTCAGGACTCAGAAAATCGGAAACCAATTCTTCTTGCCCCAATTTCATGCAGATTTGGTAAATATCTTTCCCGTTTGTACTGTAGGTTGTTTCTAATTGCAGCTTTTCAGCGTATTGTTTGGCTTGTGTGACACCCTCACTAACTTCTAATTCGTCACTCTTAGCTTCTATTACAGCAAGTTTAATACCTTTATACACTAGTATATAATCAGCAATTAGCTTTTTACCACGACCGCCACCCGATTGAATTTTACCCTCAGTAACACGGTATTCACGAAGCACTTTAGAGCCTTCTACCACGCCCCATCCACAAGCCTTTAGCTTGGGGTCAATCAGTTCTGCTCTTGTTTCTGCTTCATTCATATTGTCAGAATTAGGATTTTTTGGACTTAATGATTGCAGGATTATTTCTGATGTACTCTTTATTTTCAGGATGATTTACATTGTATACCCTTTTAAACTCCAAACTTTTAGCACCAAAATTTATTAATAAGCCAATAGGTAAATTGTATGCCTGGCAATAATTCATTGCTTGTGCCAAGTGCACTTCTTCCAGTTTAATTAATGCTTTAAGTTCCACCATGATATTTTCGCCCACAAAAAAATCTACTCTCCGTTTGCCAATATCTATACCTTCATAGAAAATAGTCATTTCCATTTCACGCTTAAAGCCCAACCCCTGCTTTTCCATCTCAATGGCTAATGCTCGCTGGTAAATTACTTCCTGAAATCCATTGCCCAAAGTGCTATGTACTTTCATAGCACAGCCAATTATTTTATGTGTAATTTCTTCGTGCTTCATACCTTCTCCTTTTTGTCTGTATTAAGATTTTTAGGATTTTGTGATTTTTGGATTTTATCTATATTGTTATTATCCCCTTCAATAATCCTATCATCCTTTAATCTTTCAAATCCTAATTCTGACATTTTCAATTCCCCCGCAAA
>REEL01000168.1 GCA_007695095.1 Chitinophagaceae bacterium
AAGTATAGTTTTTTATATGTTTCTCCGGAAAGACTGCAAACCGAATATTTTCAGGAAAGGCTCAAGTATATGCCGGTTTCTTTGATTGCCGTAGATGAAGCTCATTGTATTTCTCAGTGGGGCTATGACTTCAGACCTGCATATCTGGGCATTTACAAAGTCAGGGAGCTATTACCTGAGACCACAATCTTAGCTCTGACAGCATCAGCAACTCCGGAAGTACAAAAGGATATTTGTGAAAAGCTGCACTTTAAGCCAAATTTTAAAAAGTATGAAAAAAGCTTTGTCAGAGAAAATCTTTCCTATGTAAATATTTATGAAGAAAATAAACAAGAGCGACTGCTCAGACTTATAGAAAAATTAAAAGGTACCGGGATTATTTATGTTAGAAACAGGAGAAAAACTCAGGAATGGGCTGCTTTTTTAAGTAAAAATAATATTTCTGCCGACTTTTATCATGCAGGTCTGAATGGAGAAACCCGCAGCAGAAAACAAGATGAATGGATAAAAAATATTACGCAAGTCATGGTTTGCACCAATGCCTTTGGGATGGGGATTGACAAACCGGATGTAAGATTTGTTGTTCACCTTGATATATGTGAATCATTAGAAGCTTATTATCAGGAAGCGGGTAGGGCAGGCAGGGATGGAGAAAGTTCCTATTGTGTTGTTTTTTATGATCAATCTGATATTTTACAAGTTAAAAAAGCGATTACAGAATACTTTCCGGAATTTTCGGAAGTCAAGAAAATATATTTTGAAATCTTTAATTTCCTGAACATTGCTTATAATGACGGAGAATTAAAAACGTATCCCCTGAACTTGCTGGCCTTTTCTAAAAAAGTAAATATTAATCTCAATAAAATTCTGGTTTCATTCAGATTATTGGAGCAAATGAATTTCATGATTTTTAATGAATCAATTTATGTATCTCCTAAGATAAAGTTCACAACAAACTCAGAATCAATACAAAAGTTTATAAAAGAAAATCCTTCGTCAGAGCGTATAGTAAAATTATTTTTAAGAAGTTACCCCGGAGTTTTTGAGTATTTTGTACACTTTCGTCCGGAGCTCATAGCAGATGTTTTAAGAATAGAAGCTCAGCAAGTATTAAAACACTTGGAATTTTTACAAAGCCGCGAAATGGTTAAATATGAACTTCAAAGTGAAAGTCCTTCAGTTACTTTTTTATCAAATAGAGAAAAGGAAAATTACGTTCGTTTTGATAAAGCTTTATTTGAAAAGCGAAAAGAAAACTTTGTCTTTAGAAGAAAAAAGATGTTGGAGTACATCCAAAAGAACGAATGCAGAAGTAAGATGATATCAGCTTATTTTGGAGAAAAAAATCTGAAACTCTGCGGAAAGTGTGATATTTGCCGTAAGAGAAAAAAAATGGGCATTACTGAAAAGGATTTTGCACGGGTTTATGCTGAAATAGAACAAATACTTCAGAAGAAGCCTATATCAATAGACGATTTACTTGCTTTGAAAATAAATTTTCCGGAAGAAAAACTATTACAAATCATCCGTTTTTTAATAGATGATGGTATATTAACATTAAAAGACAGAAAACTTAGTCTCTCTAATTAAATCCCTTATGGGTAAAAAAATTGTTTTTACGGTAATAAATGACCTGAATAATGACAGGAGAATGCACCGGATATGTGCCACTTTGTTTGAAGCCGGTTACGATGTCACATTGGTTGGCAGAGAGCTCCCCGATTCTAAACCAATAATCAAAAGACCTTTTCAGCAATATCGCTTGAAGTGTAATTTCCATGCAGGGAAACTTTTTTATGTAGAATACAATCTGCGATTATTTAAATGGCTAACAAGCCGGGATTTTGATATTTATGGAGCTGTAGATGTTGATACCGCAATGGCTGTTCTTAGAGTTTCTGAGCAGAAAAAGAAACCCTTTGTTTTAGATTTACACGAATACTTTTCTGAGGTCCCGGAAGTGATAAACAGGGCTTTAGTAAAGCGTTTTTGGAAGTTTATAGAGAAAAAAGCAATACGAAAAGCTGATTTAGTATACACAGTAAGCGATAATTTAGCCAAGATTTTTGAAGAACAACACCACCGAAAGGTTTATACCATTAAAAACGTCCCTGTATACACCGGAAATAATGTCTTAAGAAAGTACCCGGCCGCCAAGTTTAATATTATTTATCAGGGAGCTCTTAATGAAGGAAGAGGTTTGGAAAACCTAATAGATGCAATGGAGTGGGTAGATGCAGAGCTGTATATAGCAGGAGAAGGCGATTTATCTGAAAAGTTAAAGACACAGGCTAACAAAAAATCATACAATTCACGAATACATTTTTTAGGTATGTTAACACCTGAAAAGTTGGCTTTGCAAACGCAAAAAGCTGATTTGGGAATAAATATACTCGAAAGTAAAAGTTTAAGCTACTATTATAGCTTAGCAAACAAGTTTTTTGATTATATTCATGCAGGTATTCCACAAATTTGTATGGGCTATCCGGAGTATAAATCTATTAATAATAACTTTGATATTGCCCTATTAATTGATAGTTTTGCAATTGAAAAATTGGTCGAAAGTATGAATGAAATCATTTCGAATAAAAATCTATATAACAGGCTGGCAGAGAATTGTATAAAAGCCTCTGAGAATTTAAACTGGCAAAATGAAAGTCTGGAATTACTTCAATTAATAAATAATTTTGATTAACAAGATTCATATTATTTCCTTTAATATCCCTTATCCGCCAAATTATGGTGGAGTTATTGATGTCTTTTATAAAATTAAAGCTTTACATAGTTTGGGTGTCAAAATTCACTTACATTGTTATCAGTATGGAAGGGATATTTCAAGCGAACTTGATGAATATTGCGAAAAGGTTTATTATTATCCACGAAAAAACTTTTTTAAAAGCATATACAGTCATGTACCTTACATAGTAGGCTCCAGATCTTCTGATGACCTAATGAGTAATTTATTGGAAGACGATAATCCTATTTTATTTGAAGGACTTCATACCTGTGCTAATCTTGGACATCCTCACCTGAAAGACCGGATAAAAATTGTGAGAATGCACAATGTGGAGTGGGATTACTACAAAAGTCTGGGAAAAGCAGAACAAAACTTCTTCCGTAAATTTTATTTTTACACAGAATCCTTTAAGCTTAAGCATTTCGAGAATATTCTGAACAATGCTAATCATATCCTTTCTATCTCACCTAATGATACAGAGTATTTGCAGGAAAAATATTCCAATGCGGCTTATGTTACTGCATTTCATTCTAATGAAAACGTAAATATAAATACCGGCATAGGGGATTATGCTCTTTATCATGGTAATTTGGGAGTAATTGAAAACAATCAAGCAGCTTTTTATTTGATTGAAAAAGTCTTTAAAAAAATAGATTACCCGCTTAAAATTGCCGGTAAAAAACCTCTGGATTCTTTATTTAAATTGGTTAATAAATACGATCATATTGAGCTAATACCTGATCCGGATTTTCCTCAAATGTTGGAACTCATAAAAAATGCGCATATAAATGTATTGCCGACTTTTCAACCAACCGGCATTAAACTGAAACTCATAAATGCTCTTTACAACGGACGTTTTTGCATAGTTAATAATGCTATGGTGGAAAATACGGGCTTACAGGATTTATGTATACAGGTTGAAGATGCAAAGTCAACTATTTCACAGATAGAAAACTTTAAAGATCAACCATTTACATCTAAAGATATCGAACTCAGGAAAAAAGTCTTATATCAGGGTTTTTCCAATTTAGAGAATGCTAAAAAGATTATTAATTTAATTAAATCAACCGAATTGATTGATACAAAATCCTAGCCTTGTGCAGAGATATCCTGATCAATAACTAAGCGACCATTAGTACATTTAATAATACGGGCCGGATACTTTTCGATTAAATAATAATTATGAGTAGCCATTAAAACGGCAGTATTATTTTCAGCGCTAATTTTGAAAAGTAAATTCATAATATCTTCAGAAGTATCAGGGTCTAAGTTTCCGGTAGGTTCATCTGCTAATATCAGTTCCGGATCATTTAATAGAGCTCTGGCAATTACTACTCGTTGCTGTTCACCACCGGAAAGTTCATGCGGCATTTTAAAATCTTTAGTTTTCAGCCCAACCTGATCCAAAACTTCTTCTATTCTGACTAACATTGCTTTTTTGTCTTTCCATCCGGTGGCTTTTAAGACAAATAATAAATTGTCCCCAACGGTTCTGTCCATCAAAAGCTGAAAATCCTGAAAAACTATACCTAATTTCCTTCTCAGAAAGGGCACTTTTGAGGATTTTAAACCATTTAGAACTACATCTACCACCTTTCCTGTCCCTTGTCTAAGGCTTAAATCTCCATAAAGTGTTTTCAATAAGCTGCTTTTTCCACTACCTGTTTTACCAATTAAATAGGCAAACTCACCTTTTTTGATAAACAAATTTACATCACTTAAAACGAGCGTTTCCCCTTGATAAATTTTAGCTTTGGTAAGTTCAATTACATTTTCATTCGTATTTTCTGACATGCTTACTGTATTTTTTCAAGTTTCCCGAAAGGGATGGTTTCAATCAACTTTTTTAATTCTTCGATTCTTTCGCCTAAACCGCACTTTTCAAGACCTTTTTCCGGTCTGTCAGCACGAAAATAACCCAAAAGAGTAAAACTCTCATCTCTCAATTGAATATAATCAGGAATTTTTGCTTTGCCCTTGATTTTAATAATATACATACGGCTAAGTTATTTTGACAAAGTTAAGATTTTTCTTTGTTTTAGCTTTGATTAGATTTTTTATATTGAAAGAGCTTAAATTATTAACTTTGCAAAAAAAAACAATGGAAAAAATCCGTAATGATATCTTTCTTAAAGCTGCATTAGGAAAAGAAGTTGATAGGCCTCCGGTTTGGTTAATGCGTCAGGCAGGTAGAATTTTACCCGAATACCGGGCTATCAGATCGAAGCTTAGCGGATTTAAAGAATTGGTTACAAACCCACAGCTTTCTGCTGAAGTCACTTTGCAGCCTGTGGATATATTAGGAGTTGATGCTGCTATTATTTTTTCTGATATACTGGTAATTCCCGAAGCTTTGGGTTTGCCTTATGAAATGCATGAGGGGAGAGGGCCTCATTTTGAAAACCCTGTTCAAACTGAAAAAGATATTAATAAATTGTCAGCAAGCGATATCCCTGCAAAGCTGCAATATGTAACAGATGCAATAAAATTAGTTAAAAATGACCTTAACGGGCGGGTTCCGTTAATTGGATTCGCCGGCGCTCCCTGGACTATTTTTGCTTATATGGTTGAAGGCAGCGGTTCAAAGACTTTTTCAATTGCCAGAAGAATGCTTTACACCAATCCCGATTTTTCAATTAAGTTACTTGATTTGATAACGGATGCCACTATACAGTACTTAAAAGCTCAAATTGCTGCAGGTGCCAATCTTATTCAAATTTTTGATTCCTGGGCCGGAGTACTTCCGGCTAATGTTTATAAAGAGTTTTCGTTAAAGTATATCAATAAAATCTGTGATGCCATAGATGAAGTGCCTGTTACGGTTTTTGCAAAAGGAGCTTTTTTTGCACTCCCCGAAATGAAACACACCAATTGCCGGGTTGTTGGACTCGATTGGAATATGAACCCGGTAGAAGCAAGAAAATTGCTGCCAAACAAGACTTTACAGGGAAACTTTGACCCATGTTTGCTTTATGCACCGGTGAAAATGATAGAAAAAGAAACAAAAATCATGCTAGACAATTTTGGAAAGCAAAATTATATAGCCAATCTGGGTCATGGCGTTTATCCTGACACCCCTTTAGATGGTGTTAAAGCTTTTATTGCAACAGTTCAAAATTGTTAAATATCTAAAACTACATTTTGGAATTAATTGCTATTTTCTTTCTTATTTCTTTAAATGGATTTTTAGCAATGTCTGAAATTGCTTTTGCCGCTACCAAGGCTTCTCGTTTAGAAACACTTAAGAGTAAAAAAGCACTTAATCTATTGCGCTTTTTAAAAAACCCGGTACAGTTTTTATCCACTATTCAAGTCGGCATTACTTTTATAGGTATACTTACCGGTATGTTTAGTGCTGCAACGATAATAGGGCATTTGGATTTGCTCATATCAAAAATAAACTTCCTGAGTGCTTACAGTTCAACTATAGCTTACACAATCACTTTATTTATCATTACTTTCATGATGATACTTTTCGGGGAACTGATTCCCAAGCGGATTGCTCTCTCAAATCCTGAAAAAATAGCCATTTTTGTTTTTACTCCCATTCGGGTTTTTGGTGTAATCACTATGCCTTTGGTATGGTTGCTCAGTCGTTCAACCGATTTTTTTAGTCGCATTTTTATTTCAAAAAAGACTAAATCTTCAAAAGCTACTGAGGAAGAAGTAAAAAACCTGATTTTAATGGGTATGCAGGAGGGAAGCGTACCGGAACTTGAAATGGATTTGCTGAATAAAGTCTTTAAACTGGACGATTTGAAGGTGGAAAGGTTCATGACTCCTAAAAAAGATTTTATATGGATTTATCTGGATGAAGATATTGAGGTACAAAAGCAAAAAATATTTAACCATCCTCATAAGTCTTATCCGGTGGCGACGTCATCTGGTCAGAAATGCCTGGGTGTTTTATATACCCATAAATTTTTAAATGCTTTTCAAAAAAATGAAAATGTAAATGTAAATGATTTACTGGAAAAACCGCTTATTGTTGATGAGGAACTAAATATGGCAGGCCTTTTACTACAGTTTCAGGAAGAAAACACTCACTTTGCATTGGTAATCAATGAACAAGTGGAAATAACAGGTCTAATAACCATGAATGAAATTTCAGAAGCCCTGATTGGTAATTATTCTGTCTTGCATCAGGAGAAACATGAAAATTTTATAGAAAGAATTGACGGCAGCTTTTTTGTGGAAGCTTCTACTCCGATTAAGCAATTTACGAGTAAGTTTTCATTAAAAAATGTAAAAACAGAAAATACAAACTTTCATACACTGGGGGGCTTTTTAATACAGGAAATGAAAGGTTTACCGGAGGTTTCAGAACGTATTGAAATCGAACATCTGATTATTGAAATTGCCGATTTAGACGGACATAGAATTGATAAGGTTATCGTCTATGTTAACGATAAGTAATAGATGTTAAGGATTTACAGTTATTTCCGGACTATGTAAAACATTGCTTTTGAGGCCGGCTTTATCTACCAGATATATCTCAAAAACAGCTTTTTCAGCAGATTCGCCATCTCCAAACAGTATAGTGTTTTGTAAAGTAATTTTAAAATGTCCTTCTATTGTTATAGAGCTATTTTTAGGGCTTAAAGGAGGTATATGATAACCAATTTCAAAAGCTCCCCTTGAGTCTTTTAAAAACAAGGAATTTACATCCGCATCAGAAGTGCCGATATCCCCATTTCCATCCAGATAATAAATTGTAAATACTATAGAATCTTCAAAAGCTTTTACATTCGTTGGTTGAACATCTATCAATTCAATGTAAGGAGTATCTGAAACAGGTCTTATATCCTTGTCTGTATCATTTGTATCATTGTCTTTGCCACATGAAAGTAGAAAAGCAGTAAAACAAAAAAGAGTAAAGCAAAGGAAAAGGTTTTTCATGTTTTTTGTTTTAAAAATCAACTTATTGAACGATAAATGAGAAGTAACTGAATAAATAAGGCTGATCATCCTGACCGGGCACTTCATAAATTGTCGATCCGCCTTGTTTACTTACATAGGAGCGAATATACACTATATCACCTACCTGAAATTGCCCGGTATTTAAAGTAAAATAATGAAAGTAGGGAAGGTCTGCCCCGAATAATGAAGGAGCAAAAAATGGGGTAAACTGCTTATTCAGATTCAATTCCATAGCATTAGAGAAATTGTTGGGACTGTTCACGCTGTATTTTACTTTGTTGTGCCCAAGCCCGGAACCGGGTAAAAAATCGCCCGCTACATTTTGTTCATAAAGGCCTATCCAAATTTGGAGGTCAACATTTTGAGGTACGATAAAAGGATAAAAAAAGATATCCTGATAACGAATAGTATCAACTCTCATATTGTTTAATGCTGGTATGTAGGCTAAATTTCCGAAAAATCCGGGTTTATAGCCGGTAAAATCAGGGCTGTTTCCAAATACATCTTTGGCATCTTGTAAAATCCAGTTTTTGATAGATGTAAGTTGCCAATTTTCAAGCGTATCATACAAAGGCATTTTTCCTAAAACCGGATCATCAGTTGTAACTCTGTCCCAAAGCCATGAATTTGTAGTATCTCCGGGCACCACTCTGTAAGTATAAAATTCGTCAGGAGTATTTTTAAAGACAGGATGGTAAACTAAGGTGTTATAGCTGCTGGAAATTGTTCTGAAATCAGGTTCAAAGGTGCCGTCATGGCAAGCCGGGTTTGCGCATTTTACTGAAAAAACTTTTTGTTGCAAAAAAGCAAAAGTATTACTGTCAGGGATTATCGGGTCTATATTAATATTACCATAATCAATAGTATCATAAGGATTAAAAGGAACTTCAGGTAAAATTCTGTCAATTACTTTTTCCTCTTTTTTACATGCCTGTATTGTGAAAATCATAAGACTTAACAGTAAAAAAACGGTATAAATATTTAAGGATTTAAAATGTTTCATTTTATAAATTTAAACAAAAGCTTCATTAAGAACCCTTCCCGGCAACAAACCGGAAGGTATTTTTCCATCAAATCCTAAGATATGGGCAATTGTCGGAACAATATCTATACTCTCACCGATAGGGGATGCTTCTGTTCCAAATGATGCATTGTGATTTACTTTTCCTGAAGGACCAACTATCAAAGAGAATATTCTTCTGGAATTATCATCACTGGTATGATCAAAAGCCCGCAATCCATTATTATCATATATACTGTTTGGTTGTAAGTTTCTGCCATGCTCAGGCATGCATATCAAAATAGTATCATTTGCAAGCACGGGATCGCTTTGTATTTTATTCCAAAGCCAGCCAACACCATAATCTGCCCGGTGTAAAAAGCTCAGATAGCTGCTAAAGTCTGTATGACAGATATCCAGATTGAAAGTATTAATTACGGTAAGTTCCGGTTTGAATTCTTTCAAAACCATCCAGGCGGAAGAAATATTCATTAAGTCACCTGTTAAACCTTGAGTTGAATTAGTGGGAGTAGCCCATTCCATAGGTGTACTGCCGTTTAAAATAGATGTTTTCCATTCCTGTATATGCTTTCGATCTGCTTCGTTATTAGCAATCCCGGAAATGCCATCAGAGGCTTGCTTAAATGATTTATTTAAAAAATCTTTCGTCTTTCTTATTCTGGAAACATCATCCGGTTGAACAGAGATTTGTTGAGGAATTAAATCCTGACCTATATTTCCAAAAACTGTGGCCGGTCTCATGTAGTTTGCACCGTAAGCTGCGCCATACATAGGATGTCTGCTGTAATTCAAGGAAGGGTATGGACCCAGACCTTCAGAAAGCCACCAGGCATTTAATGCCGATTTAGAGGGATCTGTATGTTTGCGATAATATTCAAATATAGTGGGGTATTCAGGGTTAACATTTAAGTTTAAGCCAGTATAAGTATAGTTACCGGTCATAGCTACGGTATGCCCGTTATAATGTCCTGTCGGACCTTCTTTATATCTAAGTTCTTTAAATAAACTACCTTGTTGGCTGAGTGGATTGCTTAAAATCGGACTCCAGCGATTATATACCAGATTTCCGGAAGGTTGACTGCCTGACAACATATTTTCCATCACATTACCTTGTGTGGTCATCCCTTGTGTAGCCAAATATAGCTGATCAATAGATTCCTGATTTCTAATTCCACCGGCAAATAACATAAAGACTACATGATTGGCAATGCGGTTTCCGGTTGAAGCAAACAACCTGCCTGATGGCAATATATACGGAGCTGTAATTATCCCGGCTGTGGCCGCTAACGATTTTTTAATAAAACTTCTTCTTTTCATAAACTACAATTTGAGAGTCAGCCTATTAATAATACAAATATTCATTAGAAAGCAACATGGATTCATATAAATGTTCCGGTCTGTAATCCATATCACCTTCAATTAAATCTTTTATGTAAAACAATTCATATTCCGTTGGATATCTCAGATAAAATCGAACAAAACTCTCTTTAATAAAGCCTCCCAAATCACTTCGCATTTCCTGATTATCCGGAATTAATAACTGCGGGCTATTCAAAAATCCTCTAATAGTTAATTCCCGTGCCATTTGTTTATCACCAATTGCCAATGTCAGTACAGATAGATTATTGAGAATAGAAGATGAAATGGATTGGTTATATAAATGCATATAAAGAATGCTGTAAAATTGAGAACTGTTTTTAACTCTGTTTTTTTCAGATGCTGACTGATAAAGGTTGACTGTGTCTAATTGATAAATAACATTTTCATAAGTAACTTTCTCAATAACAAGTGTTTCCTTTTTACAGGAGCTTATAAAAAAGACAATTAGAACAATTAAGTAAAAATTACTTTTAAAAACTTGCATACTCCTCTGAAATTAAAATAGTTACAAAAAGGTCTTTAATATTACGATCTTGCTCTAAAATAGTGGCATTTGTATTAATCTCAACAGCTGTTGGGTTTCGAATAAGTAAAAAGTTATAAATTCGACTGACTAGACCTGAGTGAAATTCCTGACTTTGAGTTACAATATTCATGAAATCACCTTTACCCGAACCGCTTACCTGAAATAACTGCTCCGGTGAACCATCAATCATTTCTACTGACCTGTTAAGTTCGCTGCTTGTAGGAAGTCTTAAGAAAAAGTTTTCAAAAGTGGCTATTGCAAAGTTTTCACTGCCCATATTTATTTCATCATAAAAGAAATTATTAATCAATCTTCTGTAATAATTATTAACATTAATTTCTCCCTGTGCAAAATCTTCTCTTGCATCCAAAAGTTTTTGCATTCTATCAATCTCCAATTGAATAAATTGTGCTTCTAAAATTTCACCATTATCAATTGCATTTTGATAAACAAAACCAAATATTAAAATATTTTCGGCAATAGTAGCACTATCAATGCCTTCCAGCATATTAAAACTGTTACGTTCATGGTATCTCCTGTAAAATAATGGGTTTGAAAGAACTTCATTTATTACTGTTTCACGGGCAGTTTTTGAATATTCATTTTCTGCTAAAAAGATCTTATGACTTTCCATTTGTTGCTCGGAAGGAGTAATGCCAAGCATGTCTATATAAACCCTATTGATATAATTTTCAATTTTTATAGCCGGGATACTACCACTGGGAGGTGGAATATTTCCTTCTATTACCAAGTCTTCTTTTACTTCACGCTCAATAGTTTCCTTTTTACAGGCAGAAAAAAAGAGAATGGAAACAAATAAAATAAAAAAGATTCTAAACATATTATCAAAGTTAAAAAGTCAGTATTTCACCTTTATAATCAGCTAAAATTCAAACTAATTAATAAAATTAAAAAATTTGAACTTATGCATCCTGCTTTTTTATGTTAATTTTGAGAAAATTACAACAAACTTTTATGGAGGATATAAGCCTACCTCAATTTCCGAATTCACAAGAATTGTATGAAAAAGCTTATTTGAAAAGTGTTTCAGAAGTAAAGGTTATTTTTCCTTTTTTGATTGTATTGCCCTTAGTCTTAGTGCTTGTTACTTTTATTTTGTTTAATCAAAATATTTATACGACTTCTTATCTTCTTTTTTACTCTTTATTTGTGATATCAACAGCCATAATTTTTTACTTTTTGCTTCTGATGTATCGAAAAGGATTACAATCACCTCATGTATTGTATGGAGTGTTAACTGACAGTAATTTTAATAAAAGAACAAATATTATTGAGTTAAGCATTAATGCAAAATATGTTTTTAAGCTTAATAAAGATGAAAAGCCGGTAAAAATCACCCTTAAAGAAGACAGTATCCTTAACCGAAAGCTTGAAGAGAATAATCCTGTGAAAGAGAGCCTGCATCAAAAAAAAGAAACTCCCTGTTTTTGGCTATCAACAGGCACCGGTAAAATTGTAGACTTTTTTTGAAGCTTGTTCCATTTAATTTCAGGTATTAAAAAAGTTTATACTAAATTTGGCCTTTATCAGAAATGAAAGAGATGCAACATTTATCAAAACGAATTTTGGATTTAGAAGAATCTGCTACCATCCGTATGGCACAACTGGCTCGTAAACTCAAGTCAGAGGGTAGGGATATTATTAGTTTAAGTCTGGGAGAACCGGATTTTAATACCCCTGAATATATTGGAAATGCAGCTAAGAAGGCTATTGATGAAGGATATACTCACTATACTCCGGTTGCCGGTTATGCTGAATTGAGAAAAGCAATTTCAGATAAGTTATTACGTGACAACGGGCTTAGTTATGACATTAATCAAATTGTAAGTTCAACCGGTGCCAAGCAATCTTTGATGAATGCAATTTTGTGCTTAGTAGAATCCGGGGATGAAGTAATCGTTCCAAGCCCTTACTGGGTCAGTTATGCAGCCATGATACAACTGGCCGAAGGAAAAATGATTAATATCCCCACTACTGTTGAAAGCGCGTTTAAAATCACTCCTGAACAGCTTGAAAATGCTATAACACCCAAATCAAAGCTGCTTATGCTTTGCTCTCCTTCTAATCCAACGGGAGCTGTTTATTCAGAAAGTGAGTTACGGTCTTTGGCAGAAGTTTTGAAAAAGTATCCACAAATAATAATTATTTCAGATGAAATTTATGAATATATTACCTTCGAAACACCTCATTTCAGCATAGCTCAAATAGAGGGCATGTATGAAAGAACAGCTATTGTCAACGGAGTTTCCAAAGGATTTGCCATGACAGGCTGGCGTTTAGGCTTTCTTGCAGCACCTGAGTGGCTGGCTAAAGCATGTGATAAAATTCAGGGACAGTTTACCTCCGGAACATCTTCAATATCTCAAAAAGCAGCTGAAGCAGCTTTTACTGAAAACTTAGATGAAGTATATGCTATGCGCGACAAATTTAAAGAGCGCAGAGATCTGGTTCTTGATAAATTAAATGCAATTGATGGCCTGAAAATAAGTATTCCGCAAGGAGCTTTTTATGTTTTTCCTGACATAAGCGCATTTTTTGGAAAGAAAAGTGGTGATTTTCAAATAAATTCTTCTGAGGATTTCTGTATGTATATACTTGATGAAGCTAACGTATCGCTTGTTGCAGGTAGCGCATTTGGCGATGATAATTGTGTTCGTATATCTTATGCTAATTCTGAAGAAAATCTAAGGAAAGCATTAGATAAAATAAGCGCTGCTCTCGCAAAACTAAAATAGTTGACTAAAACAATAGAATATTTGAATGAAGAAATCAGAAATTAGAACGATTTTAAAATTAACACGTTTTCTTTTTTTCTTCCATTTTACTTCACTATTCGATTGTTCTAATGTTCTATTATTCAAATATTTTAAAATCCTGATTCTGTAAATGTTGGCAGATGCATGCAGCAAATAAAAACCGGGTGACCCATTGCACAAAACTAAAATAGTTGACTTGAACAATAGAACATTTGAATGAAGAAATCAGAAATTAGAACGGTACTAAAATTAAGCCATTTCTTTACTTTTTTTCTTCTATTTTACTTCACTATTCGATTGTTCAATTGTTCGAATGTTCTATTATTCAAATATTTTAAAACCTTGATTCTGTAAATGTTGGCAGATGCATGCAGCAAATAAAAACCGGGTGACCCATTGCACAAAACTAAAATAGTTGACTTGAACAATAGAACATTTGAATGAAGAAATCAGAAATTAGAACGGTACTAAAATTAAGCCATTTCTTTACTTTTTTTCTTCTATTTTACTTCACTATTCGATTGTTCAATTGTTCGAATGTTCTATTATTCAAATATTTTAAAACCTTGATTCTGTAAATGTTGGCAGATGCATGCAGCAAATTTAAAATCGGGTGACCCATTGAACTAAACTAAATTTAGATGCTTTCAGTTGCACTGCCGCTATCTAAAGTATCCAAAAGTAAACTTTCTTTGCTGTCTAAGTAAATGTCGCTTATACCATGCAAAAACTGTCTGCAAGAGTGAGCCTGATTTCTGTTTGCTGTAAGCAGGTAGTTTACTTCATCCGATAAAATCTTTTTCTCATTCATTCCCTTTATGATTTCATTAAGTTGAGATTTTTCATTTGATTTAATTTGTTTAATCAAATTTGCCAACTGACTGATTAGCTGACCGGAATCTGTCTCAATAAAGTGGTCATTGATTATCGAATCAGCTTTTATATAAAAATCCATAAGGGTTTTGCGATTTTTCTTGTAAAAATCTTTTAAAAAGGGTGTGTCAGAAAAGCTGATCTCACTTATGTCATTGCCGGCATCTTTTATCGTTTTTGATGAACCTACTGCTAACTGTGCGCTTTGTAAATATCTTCTGATTTGATCGGATTCATCCGGTTTTAATTCAATGTTTACGCTTGAAGTAAAAGTATAAATTTCTGTTTGTAACTTTTTGATAAATAAGTATTTATCGTTTATTTTTAAGTGTTTAAATGATTCATTGTATTTTGTATTTATCCCGCTCAAAACAAGAGAGTCATCAATATTAAAAGACTTCAGATTATATTTCATGCATAATTGAAATAAGTGCAAAGTTTCCTTTTTCAGCGTATTTATTGCCGATTCCGGAAATTCGGTTACTTCATTATTTAAGTAAAGAGCTGCTTTTTTAACATTTTCTTTAATTAGTCTGACAGCCAACTTTTTATAGAAAGGAATAACAGGTAAAAATAGTATTGCACCTAAAAAATTAAAAAGCGTATGAAATACGGCAAGGGCAATCACAGGATCGTTTTCGAGCTTAAAAACATCTAATATCAGCCATACCAAAGGTTTTAGTAGTATGATAGCAATTACAGCCGCAAAAATATTAAATGAAAAGTGCGAAAAACCGACTCTTTTTTTGTTGACAGAGCCTCCAAAAGATACTAATATTATTTTTAAAGTAGTTCCCAGATTAACCCCTATAACCATTACAGCCGCTTGTTCAAAGCTAATTATTTCAGAATAGACAGAGCTTAATACTATAGCCATAGCAGCTGAACTGGATTGAACCACGACAGTAAACAGAAAACCAATGAAAAATAATGCAATGATGCCCATCCCGGCAATCTGTGCAATGTCAGCTGATGCTGCCCACAAATCCATGCTTTTTTTCATATAGTCAAGTCCTAAAAAAAGCAGCCCAAATCCGGAAGTTATCTTACTGATATTAACCAGTCGCTGAGATTTTCCGAAAAATATCAAACCTATACCACCTATAGCAATAAAGGGGAGAGCAAAAGCTTCTATATCTAATTTAAAACCCACAGAAGCCACAATCCAACTAGTCATTGTTGTGCCAATATTGGTTCCGATTATTACACCAATACCATTTTGCAAGGTCATTAAACCGGCACTGACAAAAGCCATTAGTAAAAGAGTTACGGTGCTGCTGCTTTGTAGAATTGCAGTAGATAAAGCACCGGTTAGTATTGCTTTAAAATTATTATTGGTATACTTTTTTAATATTTGTCGCAATGCCTTACCAGACAAATCCTGTATAGCATTTTCAAGCATATACATGCCTAAAAGGAATATTCCCAGCCCGGCTAAAAGAGTCCAAACATTTAAAGCCTCAAACATAATTTTTTAAGCTATTTAAGCATGAAATTACAATTACTTAACAATACACTTTTATTTTTTTATAGAAAAATCAATACCTTCGAATTAAATTCATAAAATAAAATAAAAAACTAAGCCTTTTAATTAACATAAAATAATCAAAAATGAGTAGTGAAACCATTGAGCAAAGAGATAAAAATGCTTTTAACAGACGTAATTTTTTAAAGAAAGGTGCCATTGGAAGTGCTTTGTTAGGCACAGGGGTATTACTTCCCGGATGTGCTTCTAGCACCACCAAAGCAGAGGGATCAGAAAATTTAAAGCCATCTAAAGCCAAAAATGTTATTATTCTGGTTAGTGATGGAATGAGTATGGGTACTTTGTCAATGGCTGATCATTATATAAGACAAAAAGAAAACAGAGCCTCTCATTGGATAGATTTATATGAAAAAGGAAAAGTGAAAAGATCTTTAATGGATATGGCTTCTGAAAACTCTTTGGTGACTGATTCAGCAGCTGCCGGTTCTTCCTGGGGTTGCGGTTACAGAGTGAATAATGGTTCTATAAATATTGGCACTGAGGGTCAGGCTTTCAAGCCTATTAATAAATGGTTTAAAGAAGCCGG
>REEL01000169.1 GCA_007695095.1 Chitinophagaceae bacterium
TTTTCAGAAAAAATAGTCAATGTTAAAAAGATTCAACTTTCAAAAATTGACCGGATGTTTTCTACAGAAATAACTATTTTAAATCATATCTGTCAGCGTTCATCACTTTTGTCCATGCTTTCACAAAGTCTTTCACAAACTTCTCTTTATTATCATTCTGAGCATAGACTTCTGCATATGCACGTAAAATAGAATTGGAACCAAACACTAAATCTACTCTTGTGGCAGTCCACTTCGTTTCGCCTGAATTACGATCAACTATATCATATGAATTTCTACCGGTTGGTTTCCAGGTATAGTTCATATCCGTAAGGTTCACAAAAAAGTCGTTGGTTAAAACACCTTTCTTATCTGTAAACACTCCATGCTGAGAATCTCCGTAATTTGTTCCCAAAACGCGCATTCCACCAACTAAAACAGTCATTTCCGGAGCTGTTAAGCCCATTAATTGCGTTCTGTCTAACATCAATTCTTCCGGGTTCACATCATAATGTTTTTTCTGCCAGTTTCTAAAGCCATCATGTATAGGCTCCAAATCAGCAAATGATTCAGCATCTGTCATTTCGTCTGTTGCATCTCCCCTTCCCGGACTAAATGGTACTGTGATATTTACACCGGCTTCTTGTGCGGCTTTTTCAACTGCTGCACTTCCACCAAGTACAATCAGGTCAGCAATACTCACTTTTTTATCAAGCCCTGACTGAATTTCCGTTAATTTGTTTAACACTTTTTCAAGACGCTCCGGTTCATTTCCTACCCAGTCTTTCTGAGGAGCCAAACGAATTCTGGCACCATTGGCTCCACCTCTGTAATCAGAGCTGCGGAATGTTCTGGCACTGTCCCATGCAGTATTGATAAGTTCAGTTCTTGTCAATCCGCTATTGAGTAGTTTATTTTTTAAATCCTTAATTTCAGTATCACTTAATGAGTAGTCTACTGAAGGAATCGGGTCTTGCCAAATTAAATCTTCCTGCGGTACATCCGGACCTAGGTATCTGCTTTTTGGTCCTAAATCACGATGTGTTAATTTAAACCATGCACGGGCAAAAACTTCAGCTAAGTAATCAGGATCTTTATAGAATCTTTCAGAAATTTTGCGATAAATCGGATCTTTTATCATGGCCATATCTGCATCTGTCATAATTGGGTTGTTCCGCTTATTCGGATTGAATGCATCAACCGGCTTATCTTCCTCTTTAATATTAATTGGTTCCCACTGCCAGGCACCTGCCGGGCTCTTTTTTAACTCCCATTCGTAATTAAACAATAAATAGAAATATCCGTCATCCCATTTTGTAGGATTGGTTGTCCATGCACCTTCTAATCCACTTGTAACTGTATCCTCAGCCACACCTTTTCCGGTTGGGTTTTTCCAACCTAAACCTTGTTCGTAGACTTCTGCTCCTTCAGGCTCACTACCTAAGATAGATGCATCTCCATTTCCGTGAGTTTTCCCTACTGTGTGTCCTCCGGCAGTTAAAGCTACTGTTTCCTCATCATTCATGGCCATACGTTTGAAAGTCGTTCTTACATCTATAGCAGTCTTTAAAGGATCCGGTTTCCCGTCAACACCTTCGGGGTTAACATAGATCAATCCCATTTGTACAGCAGCTAATGGATTTTCAAGGGACTCTCTGTTCTGATCATCTCCATAACGATTTTTAGTCTCAGCTAACCATTCTTTTTCAGCCCCCCAAAAAATATCTTTTTCCGGATGCCATATATCTTTCCTGCCACCGGCAAAACCAAAAGTCTTTAAACCCATGGATTCATAAGCCATTGTTCCGGCTAAAATCATTAAGTCTCCCCATGATAACTTATTTCCATATTTTTTCTTTATCGGCCACAAAAGTCTTCTAGCCTTGTCTAAATTTGCATTATCAGGCCAGCTATTTAATGGAGCAAAACGTAAATTTCCGGTATTACTACCACCCCTGCCATCAGCTATTCTATATGTACCGGCCGCATGCCAAGCCATACGAATCATCAAACCTCCGTAATGACCGTAATCTGCCGGCCACCAATCCTGACTATCTGTCATAAATGCTTTTAAATCATTTTTAACGGCTTCTAAATCCAGTTTTTTAAATTCTTCAGCATAATCAAAATCTTCCCCCAAAGGATTTGATTTAGTATCATGCTGATGCAGTATATCTAAATTAAGTGCTTTGGGCCACCAATTAAATACTGATTGGCTTGCCGTGGAATTTGCTCCATGCATAACCGGACATTTACCATTACTTGAATTACTCATAACTTTTTTTGTTTTTTTTAAAGTTTAAAAATATTTTTTGTCTAAAAAGAATGCTTAAATTTTCAAATCACATATTAATAAAAAAATCTCATTTCTGAATAGTTTTTTTTAAAAAAAAATGATTTTTTTTGTTTTATTTTAATAATAGATACAGCTTAGAACATTCATTAAAAATCTCCACAAAAATTAACGTGTATAACTTTATATTGTTCTTTAAAAGTGTGGAATTTAAGAATTAAAACTGCTTTAAAAAAATGATACTCTTAAACAATAGATTTTATCTAAAAAAAAGGACGATTAAAGCGTCAAAAGGAACTTTGCGTATTCTATCATTATAAAGTTTTGATAATCATGATTCGCTAATAAATTGAGGCGAGCCATATAAATCAACTGTAATCAATATAAAT
This sequence comes from Chitinophagaceae bacterium, assembly GCA_007695095.1. Taxonomy (NCBI): domain Bacteria; kingdom Pseudomonadati; phylum Bacteroidota; class Chitinophagia; order Chitinophagales; family Chitinophagaceae; species Chitinophagaceae bacterium. The sequence continues at coordinate 2,662 of REEL01000169.1, forward strand.
CTTGCATGACAATCTAAGAAAGTTGTAACTCTTATATTTAATTATGTAATGATTCTGAAGTAATTGGATGCAACTTTGTACTGTTGATTTTTCAAAACTTTAAACAAAAAAAAATGACTATCTCAAAAACAAAATCTATTTTATCCTTATCACTATTTGCTGTCTTATTTGTATTCCTTTTTACGGGATGTAAAAAAGATGATGACGATGATAAAGACATAGTATTAGCAGAAGAAACTTATGACCTTAAAACAAAAGATGCTTTAGGAGTGTCCGGAACCGTTACTTTTTATAAGAGAAGCAGTTCTACAACTATTGAAATTACACTAAGCGGAATAACCAGCGGGAACCATCCGGCTCACATTCATGTAAACTCTGCCATTGAATCAGGTGGGATAGCTTTAACCCTTAATCCTGTTAATGCACAAGGAATTAGCGTTACCTCAGTTTCAAAATTAGACGATAACACTTCAGTTACTTATGAGCAACTAATCGCATTTAATGGCTACATTAATGTTCACCAAAGTGCGAATAACCTGGGAGTAATTATAGCTCAAGGTGATATTGGTGGTAACAAACTAACCGGTGCCAGTGAAAATTATTCTTTAACTGAGTTTAATACATCAGGTGTTTCAGGTCAAGTTCGCTTTGAAAAAAGAAAAAACAACAATACGCTTGTTAGCATTTCACTGAATGGAACATTATCAGGTGAAACACATCCTGCGCAAATTCTTTTGGGCGATGTTACAACTGTAGGTGGTGGACAGGTTGTTCTTGATTTAAACAACATAAATGGCTCAACAGGTAAGAGTATAACTAACGTATATGTATTGAAAAACGGAACCCCAATTAAATATGATGACTGGGTAGTTTATGACGGATATTTAAACGTATATGAGTCTATAATTAATTCCACCACTATAATTAGCCAGGGAAATATTGGTGAATTATAAGCCGGTAGAAATATAGCTTTAGAAAGAAATTTCAAGCAGAAAAGCGTCTCGTGTTAAAACGGGGCGCTTTTTGTTTAATACAATGCTTTGTTTTTAGTCTAATAAGAGTTCAGATAAATGCTAAAGAGAGTAAAACTATTTAAAAAAATATTCAAACAATGTAAGTTTATTGCAAAATTATATAATACTTTTTGGCTTCAATATATGCATCTTTATTAAGTGGATAATTTTTTCACCATTAAATTAAAACATTATGAACAAGACTGAAGCTAAAGGAACCTGGAATGAGCAAAAAGCAAAACTTAAAAAGAAATTTGCTACGTTAACAGATAATGACTTGATGTATGCAGAAGGGAAACAAGAAGAAATGTATGCTAAAATTCAAAAGAAACTCGGAAAATCAAAAGCAGAACTGGATAAAGTTCTTTCTGAGAAGTAAACAAACAGTCTCCCCAATCAAGAATGTCGTTTAGAAGTATCTTCTGAGCGGCATTCTTACTTTAAAATCGACATTCTACACCAATTTTTCTTTCTTAATTTGTTCTCTTCTCATTTTTAATAAAACTTGTGATACCAATGCCAATACAGGCAATTCTATCAATGGCCCAATAACCAGAGCTAAGGCAATTAGCGGATCGTTTGGAAAAGCTGTAACAGCAATCGCCAATGCAATGGGTGAGTTTCTTGCTAATGTCGTTAAATTTAAGCTTACAGAATCTGCATAATTAAATTTAAGCAGCTTGCTCAACAATCTGCCTAAAAAGAAATTCACTATGAAAAATAACAACAGTGGAATAATCAAAATTAGCACAACTCGCAGATTATCTGTCAAATAAGACCCTTGAGAGGCAAATATTGCCATTATTGCCAATCCCAAAAAAATCACCTGACTCTTCTCAAAAAATGGAGAAACCCTCTTTTTTATAAAATCAGATTTACTGATAATGCGGGAAACAAATTTAATGAGTTGAGCCATAATGAAGGGTATTAGCAAAATATATGCAATACTTTCTATTAAAACTCTTGAATCAACCGAGCCTGTTTGCCCAAAAAACAAAAGCAAATAGACAGGTAGTAAAAACACCTGCAAAACTAAATTCAGCGGAAGAACAGAGGTACTTAATGGGAGGTTTCCCCTTGCAATTCCGGTAAAAATCAGATACCAATCCGTGCAAGGAGTCACCATAAGCATTACAAACCCAATCCAAATACTTAAATCATTTTGTAACAAAAAATAGCCTAAAAAATAAGCAAACAGAGGTGTCCAAATGAAATTGATTAAAATGTTTGCAGAAAAAAAATTCGTATTTCTAAAACTTTTAAACAAATCTGCCATGGGAATATTCAGAAAAATTCCAAATAGCATAATTATTAAAAAAGGAACTATAAAACTTGCTGCGAAAACTCCTAATAAATCAATTTGCCCTAATAAAAGTCCAAAGATTACAGATGCAAGAATAATCAGGGATTGAAATTTGTTTATAGAGTTCATTCATTTTTATTCAATAGAAGTTCTTTTACTCTTAAAGTACTCAATGATTTGTAGCGTAAAAATAGCGAAACTTTTACCATTTCAAACAAATGACTTTATAAGCAAAAATTAAAAATTTCTATGTTCAAAAACCATCAATCATTTATGATTAATCTGCCTGTTTCAATCAAATTGCTATTTGTTCTTATTGAATAAAAATAAACCCCCATCGGTAAATTTGAAACATTTATTTCTTTTTTAGGCTCACTCGTTAATGCCTGGATAATTTTCCGCCCGGTTAAATCTGAAATAATGATTTTGTGCTGATCTGTAGTTAAATTATCATTTTCAAAGATAACTATATCATTAGCCGGGTTGGGATAGATAGTAAATGAATTTAAAGCTTTTGTTTCCTGAATGCTGCTGATAAAATCACAATCCGGATTTCCTACGCCGGAAGGAGATAAAGTAAGGCCGTAATCATATAAAATTTCCAATATTTCATAGGGATCATTATCGCCATTGGCTATAACAGCTATGCCCATATTATTATCATGGTCAAAATACATTTCAGTGCCTATGCCATACTCACCGCCACTATGCCCCCATAACAAAATATTTCCGCCGGAAACACTGAAGTTTTCTTTATAAAACTTTAATCCCTGTCTAGTTTCAATAGAAGGAATTTGTTCAGTAAACATACTATTTATAGAAGCGCTTGACAGTAATTCTTCATTATGAAATGTGCCGTTTTGTAAAATGGTTATCATAAAATTTGCCAGATCACTTACATTAGAGCGAAGTAATCCATTCGGATAGTCTGCAAAGCCATAATGGTCAATAGGATCATATTGAGACGAAAAGAAATCATGCGGATTGGCAACTGCATTTAAGTTTGGGTACTCCGAAAGAAACCAACGCGTATTATTCATGCAAAATGGAGTGAAAATATGCTGATTGCAATATTCATTAAAAGGCATTCCTGAAATTACTTCTACCAAATAACCGGACAGAGCAGAAGCCATGTTTGAATACTGATAAACTGTTCCCGGTTGGCTATTAAAAAAGTTTTGGTTTTGGTTGTAATCACTGCCGGAAGTTGAAAAGTATCTTTCCATACACTCAGCCAAAGATATCGTCGGGTCTCCGTTATTGTTGTAATAGTTGTTCATCGCATTCCAATTATCTCTTATAGAAGATGTATGCGTCATAAGCATCCGAAACGTAATTGGGTGAGATTCATAATTAGGAATAAGAACATCAAAAGGCAAATAATCATTGATATCGTCATCCAGTGAAAATAAACCGTCTTCATATAATTGCATGAGTGCAACCCCGGTGAATACTTTTGATATTGAAGCCAGCATTAGTGAAGTTGTATCTGTGAAAGGTGCTTGTAAGTCGGTGTTTGCATATCCGTAGCTTTGCATCCATACTATTTCGCCATCTTTAACGACTACAGTCGAAGTGCCGGGTAATCTACGTGAATCCATGATTGCTTCAATTTCGCTATCAATAGAGGCTGATGGGTTAGGATTTTGTGAAAAAGCATAAAAACTACATAAAATTACTGTCAGGAAAGTTAATACATGTTTCATTTTATTTAATTATTTGTTGTTGGTATAGTGATAATTTCATCAAACTAAAAGACTAAGATAAAAAAAATGCACATATAATAGATTAGCTGTTACCGGAGCGCTCTTTCGGATGTGTAATCTGAAAGTTTAAATTCACAAAATCATGCTCGTGGCTACAGATCCCGAATAGCAATTAGTCAAGAATACTTGTACACTAAGTTTTTAACCCGCTTCCAGCATCTACCCTGAAATACCCTTTCAACAATTGTTCTGTTACTGATGAACCGCCAACATAAATTGTGTATTCCATATGTTCAATTTGCCAGGTTTTGTCCTCAGGATTGTACAGGGCAAGGTCTTCAATTGAAACTTCAAAAGAAATCGTCTTCTCCTCAGACGGATGAAGGTGAGTTTTTCTAAATCCACGGAGCAATTTTAGCGGCCTGTCAATTTTTGACTGCTCAAACCCAATGTATAGTTGAGTAACCTCTTCTCCGGCAACTTTACCGGTATTGGATACTGTTATGTTAAGCTTGAGGATGTTATTTTTTGCAGTTAAAAGGGGTGTGTGGACTTGTAAGTTTGCATAACTAAATTGCGTATAACTCAAGCCAAATCCAAATGGAAATGCAGGCTTTTTCCCCTTTTTGTCCATTAATGCGTAACCATGGTAATAGCCATATTCTATGCTGTCACAATAGGGATCAAAAAATGGTAAGTCATTTGCTTGTTCTGGAATTGTGAAAGGTAGTTTCCCACTTGGGTTAACCTCACCGAAAAGTAAGTTTGTCAGGGCATTGCCACCTTCCATGCCTCCGTAAAAAGTCATTAAAATAGCACCGGCTTTTTCTTTCCAGCTTTCCATAGTGATTGCGCTGCCTCCAACCAGGCAAACGATAGCTTTATTGGTTATTTCAGTAACTTTTTCAATGACTTTCAGGTCGCGTTCCGGGAGTTCAAGAGAATTTCTGTCTCCATTACTTAACATCCCGATTTTAGCCAGAATTGGTTTTTTGCCCGGCTTTCCTTTGCCGCCAAGCAGGTGAATAAATTCTCCCTCTTCTTTGTGATTGTAGGCTGCAATAATCACTACCGCATCAGCTTCTTTGCAAACGGCTTTAACATCCTCTAATCTATTTTCACTTGCATATAAAATTTCAGTATTGCTATCCACGTAATTCGAAATACCTTCAAAAGGACTTACAATATAAGGTGGAACAACTTTACTGCTTGCCCTGTCACCGTCGTTAGGTGTTTTAGCAGCCGAGCCTACTATGGCTAATTTGCGGATATTTTTTTGATTTAAAGGCAGAAGAGCATCTCTGTTTTTCAGGAGTACCATACTTTTTTCAGCCGTTTCACGAGCCAATTGGGTGTGGCTGTCAGATGCCAGAAGGCTTGCCGGGTAATCCTGTGTGTCTTTTCTTTCAGCCCATTCCAGTTTAGTTTGAATGACGGGTAAAACAAGGCGGTCAATATCCTGCATTGTAATATCACCTTTGTCGAGTAGTTTTTTTACTTTTTTGAAAGTATAATATTTTGCACCGGGCATTTCAATATGCATGCCGGCTAAAATCCCTTTGCGCGTGTCTTTAAGCCCCCACAACCAGTCGGAGGTGACAAAGCCAGTAAATCCCCATTCATTGCGTAAAATTTCGATAAGCAGATAATGGCTGTGTCCGCAATATTCGCCTCTGAATTTGTTATACGCACTCATGACCGTAGCAGCACCTGCATCAATACACTTTTTAAAGTGGGGAAGATAAACCTCTCTGAGAGTGCGCTCATCTGCTTGAACATCAACATGAAAACGGTTGTTTTCGATATTGTTCAAAGCAAAGTGTTTCACACAAGCCATAACATTGTGTTGCTGAATCCCTTTAACCAATGCGCCGCCCATTTCTCCCAGCAGCCAGGAATCCTCTCCGTAAGTTTCCTGAGCCCTGCCCCATGCCGGATGTCGGAGCTGGTTTACACATACTGCCCCGGAATAGTTTGCCCCGGCAGCACGGGCTTCAATACCCATCACTTCACCAATTCTTTTTTCCAGTTCAATATCCCAACTGGCTCCACGTGCCATTGTAACGGGAAAGGAAGTGGATTTTGCTACTGCCACACCTCTCGGCCCGTCTGTAAATGATATGGAAGGCAAAGCATGTTTTTGACTGCCTCCTGCTTTGACCGGCAGTACGTGCCCTTTGAACATCATTCCTTTCACTGTCGGCCAGATTCCATTCCCGCTCATTTCATGCACTTTTTCCTGCAGACTCATAGCAGAAAGGATTTGCTTTGCACGAGATGTTTGATGTTTTGTAGATTCTTTATTTTGTGGGTTTGCCATTTTATCTGTATTTACTCTCAAGGCACACAGTAGCGCTCTTTCGGATTTGTAATCCAAAAGTATGACCACGCATGACCACTTTCCTAAAACACTCAAATTTACTCAATCAAATTTACATCAATTAAACCAGTTCCACCGGCATAGCCTCCGCTCTTTCGGATTTGCAATCTGAAAGCATGATTTCAAAAAGTCAAGTTCGGGATTACAAATCCTGAATAGCGACGGGATTATAACCATTGTTCCATTGCTCGATTGTTCTATTGTTAACTTTTGATTTATGTACTAAATTAGTTGGTTTGCAAACTTGTTATCTTGTTATAACAATGGAACAATGAAGCAATGAAGCAATAATTTTTATTTCTTTTCCAAAGATTTCACAGATTGCTTCAAAATGACTACCTCCACTCTTTCAAATTTCCAATCCAAAAGTATATCATCACATCACAAACCTTCTATAAACCCACTTTTCAAATTCCACACATAAAAACACTGTCAAACCGCAAGCAGTTAAAATCAGCCAATGATACAACTCAAGTGATTGCGTTTCAAACCAGGTTTGCATAAAAGGCAGGTAAGTCAGACTGAGTTGAAGAATGAGCAATACACCTGCAGCGATTAGGACTTTGGAGTTGCCAAAAATACCGGCAAAAGATAAGTTAGAGTTGTAAAGATACCTGCTGTTGAAAAGATAAAATACCTGTCCTGCCACAAGTGTGTTTAATGCAATTGTGCGGGCAAACTCCACCGAGTAATTGATTTTAAAATAAAAAAATAAAGCCAAAGACAAGCCTGCCACCAAAATAGAAACAAAGAAAATCCTCCAGATAAAATAACCCCCAATGACAGGCTCATCAGAAGGCCTGGGCGGTAATTTCATAATGTCTTTCTCTGTTGGTTCGAAAGCCAGGGCCAATGCCAGCGTAACTGCTGTTACCATATTTACCCACAAAACCTGTACAGGAGTAATGGGCAAAGTAAATCCGGCTATAATGGAACTGATAATCAGCAAGGCTTCAGCACCATTGGTCGGCAAAATAAACAAAATTGCTTTGCGGAGATTCTGATAGATAGTCCTGCCCTCTTCTACAGCACTTTCAATGGAATTAAAATTGTCATCTGCCAAAACCATATCCGCTGCATTTTTGGTAACTTCTGTTCCTTTAATGCCCATGGCAATACCAACATCTGCGCGTTTTAGTGCGGGTGCATCATTCACTCCGTCACCGGTCATGGCAATCACCTGCTGCTGACTTTGTAAGGCTTCAACTAATTTGAGTTTATGCTCCGGATTCGTTCTGGCAAAAATGGAATACTCATTTGCCGCCTTTATCCATTCTTCATCTGTTTTGAACTCACTAAGTTCATTGCCGGTAATTACATTTTCACTGTTTTCAATGCCAATTTTCTTCCCGATGGCAGAAGCCGTAACGGCATGATCCCCGGTAATCATTTTTATTTTAATGCCCGCTTCTTTGCAATGTTCAATAGAAGTGATTGCTTCCTCTCTTGGAGGGTCGATGATACCGACTAAGCCAAGAAATTCAAGTTCGGATTTAACCTCTTTTTCTGTAATTTTTTCTGTATCAGGAGCCATCTTTTTCAATGCCAAACCCATTACTCTCAGGCCTTCAGCAGCTAATTGATTCATGCTTTCAACCCATTCCTTTTTTTGCTCACTATCTAAATTACTGAAGTCAATTATACGTTCCGCAGCACCTTTCACAAAAACTATCCGCTCATCATCTGATTCATTGAGCGTAGCCATATATTTGTTTTCCGATTCAAAAGGAATGAAGTCAATTCTCTTCGCATTTTCCTTATTTAATCCGGCTTTCATGGCAACACTCATCAATGCCCCTTCGGTAGGGTCGCCATTGAGTATCCACTCACCGGCCTTGTCTTTTACAATTTCTGCATCATTGCAATATACAGCACATTGCAAAAGGTTTTTTAATTTCTCTGATTCAAGCGGATTGATTTCTTCATCTGATTGAGAGAATTTTCCCTCGGGCATATAGCCCTTGCCGGTAACTCGCACATCATCATGCTTAGTTTTAATGTACATCACCATCATTTCATTGCGTGTGAGTGTACCGGTTTTATCCGTACAGATGACACTCACTGAGCCAAGTGTTTCTACAGCAGGCAGTTTCCTGATAATAGCGTTTCTGGCTGCCATTTTTCGCACGCCTATAGCCAAAGTGATGGTCATAATGGCCGGAAGCCCTTCCGGGATGGCGGCAACAGCCAGTGCAATAACAGAAAGGAATAAAGACTTTAGAGGTTCTTCTGTGAACAACCAGCCAAAAAGCAGAATGAGTACTGAAATTGCAATGATGATGATAGAAAGCCATTTTGCAAAGGCATTCATTTTGCGTAGCAAGGGAGTGGTGAGTTTTTCGACATCAGAAATCATTTGCCTGATTTTACCGATTTCTGTTTCCATACCGGTTTCAACAACAACACCTGTGCCCCTTCCGTAGGTTACCATGGTTCCCGAAAAAGCCATATTTAGCCGGTCTGCTAAGCCGGTTTTATCATCCAGTATATCTTCGTTTTTTTCAGCCGGTTTTGATTCGCCTGTCAAAATTGCTTCCTCTATACGCAGATTTCTGGCATTTAAAATTCTAAGGTCTGCCGGCACCCTGTCACCCGATTTGAGCAACACTATATCACCCGGCACTAATGAATCAGCGTTGACTTCCTGCCTTTGTCCGTTTCTGATGACATTGGCCACAGGAGACAACATCTTCCGCAACTGTTCAATAGCTTCCTCTGCTTTGCCCTCCTGAATAAAACCCACAATCGCATTGACAAATACCACGGCAAGTATGACAAAAGTATCTATCCAGTGCCCCAGAAATGCAGTTACAATAGATGCCGTAATCAACAGATAAATCAGGACATTATGGAATTGCAGCAAAAACCGGACGATAGCACTTTGTTTATCCTCTACCGGCAATTCATTCTTACCATGAGTTGATAATTGACTTTCATAAGCCTCTTTTGACAAACCTTTTTTTATATCAGATTTTAATGCCTCTAAGCATTCCTGCTCAGTAAGTGCGTGCCAGTTCTTTTTGGGCGATTTGTCTTCCATGAATAGTTAAAAATGTTAATCCGGTTTAAAATACATAAATCTATTTTATTATTAGCTGTAAATTTACATAAATAGGAAGAATTGACAATCAATTTATACCGGTCATATTAAATTATTTTGGCTTTTTCGAACTTAAAGTAGATTTTGTCAAACAGAA
>REEL01000170.1 GCA_007695095.1 Chitinophagaceae bacterium
CCCCGAAAACCAGAACCTTATTACCTTATTGATGTATGGCTGCTATTGTTTTTCTGTTTGGATGTATAATGGTCGGGCAATCATGGAAATTGTTTGTGAAACGTCTGGCCTGGTAATTAATCAGGGAACATTTTGGAGTGATTTCCCGCTTGATGGTTCATCAGCCGCTTCAGACCCATGGCACATCCTCCCATAATCATTTTAGGGCAAACCTACATACTTATTCTGGAGGCGGTTTTTTGCTGTTTTCCGGATGGGATACCCATTGTCAAAAAAAGATGTGATAAATTTGCATGATTTGTTCCCGGGTTGGATTATTTAGCCGCTTAAAACATTTTTTCCGTTCATCTGCGCAGCCCAAGAGCTGCGCCTACCGCTGGCACCTTATAGTACACCGGGGTGTCCTGTTGCGGAAGTCAAGAAAACATTAAGCTAAGCCAGCAATTCCACTTTAAAGCTTACTTGGATCGATGACTAAAAACCGCATTAATTTGCGGTTTTTTGTTAACTTGCGGAAGTATCATTAAAAAGATTAAGAAGGTAATCCACCATTGTGGATGTACCAGGAAGCTTGTGCGCAAGCCCGGACATTTCGACATTTTTACATTTTTACATTTTTACAAACTGCAACCACATGAAAGCGATTATTTATCCAATTTTTATTTTATTCCTGACTTTTTCACTCCCAACAGCAGTAAAAGCGCAGGCCCTGGTTGATTTGGAATCAGGACTTGTTTTTCCCGGTTATAATGATGTCCGCATTCCGGGTGATCAGGGTACACTATTTTCCCTGAAGGACGATCTTATATCGGAAACCACGTTTTTCTACAGGGTAAGATTGGGTTACACAATAAAATCGCGCCATACACTCTATTTGTTATATGCTCCCCTGGAAACAAAATCAGAAGGAAGCGTACCACATGATGTTTTGTTTGAAGGAGTGGAATTCCCGGCAAACAAAGAGCTTGAAGGCATTTATAAATTCAATTCGTACAGGTTGACATACCGTTACGAAATTGTACAGAACCCCGGCTTCGAGCTTGGGTTAGGATTGACTGCAAAAATCAGAGACGCGAAAATATCACTTTCCTCGCCTGATTTAGTATCTGAAAAAACCAACGTAGGATTTGTTCCAATAATTAACTTCAGACTATTGTGGAATATTGATAATAGATTCGGGCTCCTGCTTGATGGAGATGCACTGGCAGCACCGCAAGGCAGAGCAGAAGATGTGCTGATTGCTGCTACGTTTAAGTTGTCTGATCAAATGAGAGTCAGGGCAGGATACCGAATTCTTGAAGGTGGCGCAGATAATAATGAAGTGTACAATTTTTCTTTATTCAATTATGCATCTGTTGGAATAACTTACACTTTTAGAAGGACAAACAACTCAGATTAAAAACAATCAGTTCATGTGTTTATAATTTGTCGAAATGTCGAAATGTCGAAAAGGCTAAATGTCTAAAATCCGGATATTGGGTGTATAAAGTGCCTGTTCCAACAAATAGATAAATAAAAAAATGTGGGGAGGTAACCTTTATGATAGAACCCTTGGATTTACACGGCAAATAAACATGCTGTCTTTTCCAAAGCAAACATGTAGTGTTTTCGGAAGATAGAATTGAATTTCCACTACCGCCCCTTTCTTATAACATCCACCGTCAGCACGCCGCCAGCTAAATCTGTTTTATAGTGTAAGGGCTAATCCATTTTCGACTCTCTGCAAGACACTACTACCTGCTGCCTTTCCTGGCAAGAAATATAATCAGCCCAACCAAAGCGATTACGCCGCTGATAATTACAGGTGTCCAGTTGGCAGTGGTAACCGCTACTTCAGCACCAAGGAATTCAAAGCTTTCTGACTCCTGCATTGCTTCATAGCCAAAATATGCGAGACCAATAACCCCGATAATCAATAAGATAATACCAGCCTTTTTCATAGTATCAATATAATTGGTAAATGCATTATACAAACAAATATACGAAAATGTTATAAGAAGTTAAAATGATTCAACCGGTGCGTTGATCAAAAGTTAAAGAAGCAAGGCAGGTGTACCACAGGTTTATCCGTACATCATCATAAGGCAGTCAATCCCATCAGCAAACATATGCAAAAGCAGCCCGAGGCCTATAATATTAAAGGGTTTCCGAAAAAAAAGCAGCGCGACATACACCATCATGGCATAGTAAGTATTTAGTAATTAGTATGCAGTATGCAGTAAATAGCGTGGATAATTTACACATTTGCACATTTCCACATTTGCACATCTACCTCTGTGCATCTGCAGATCACTTTGCATGGAATCAAAATACATCCGCACCAACCCTGAATAACGTCCTTCAGCAGCTAATGACAGTGCGAAGCGCTTAATGACATGCTACTTCCAACCGAAGATGAGACTTAAGAGACTTGAGAGACTTAAGAGAGGAGGAAGCGAGGAAGAAAGAGAAACAAGCATTCATTATGAGGAACATAAGCCTAAAAACGAATACCTTGAAAAATAAATTACATGCTCCGGAAAATAAATTTAACGAATTTGCAGGAATTTTCTCT
>REEL01000171.1 GCA_007695095.1 Chitinophagaceae bacterium
GCCTGGGGTAAGACTGACAAACATATGGTGAGTATTCTCAACAAGGGAAACCGCGCCGCCATCAACGGCAAACTGGTCAACCGCAGCTACCAAGACAAAGAAGGCCGTAAGCATTATGCAACTGAGGTTTATGCCAACCAATTCATCAACCTCACACCCGCAGTTCAGAAAGACAACTTGCCCTTCTGATGATTTTTGGCAATGGATAATTAGTGAGTACACTCATTAGTTGAAGCCGGTTCATTATGGAGTCGGGCTTTTTTTATGACCCCAAAGAAACTCTCCCTTTAACTCTTACCCAAGTTTAAGAATTACGTCAAGCAAGAGATGGAATGGATGCAATTTTCGTCAGTTGGTTGCCGGAAATTCAAGAGTTTCATTTTAGCAATCTATTTTGACCAATTATTTGGGTTCAGACTTTTAAATTGTGAGATAAAGATCACCCGAAGCCTCCTTTTATTAGTAAAATAGTACCTGAGAATTGCTTAATTCCCAAAAGATGAAAACCATAAAAAGTTGCATTAATAATAAGTAAAATAAAAACTTATTTTTTTTATTGAAAAAAATTAAATTTCTTTGTAGTCCCATAAATTTTGATCATGAAGACAGTTTTTTATTTTTCTATTATAATCTCCCTTTTTTTATTTTCAAGTTGTGCCACAATTATTAGTGGTAAGTACCAGGACCTCAATGTAATTCATTAGGAGGGTTCTGAAGTTGAAATAATGGTAGATGGTGAAGAACCTCCCTTAAGAAAAGAAAGAGAAAGCTTAGTAAGAGACGGGCTTCCAAAGCAAATTACTATTGAAAAAGATGGCTACAAGTCAGAATATAAGGCTGTTTACCAATTCCAAAGACCATGGTACCATATTTTTTCCTGGATACCCTTTGGAATACTTTATATACCCATTCTTATAGATCATTCAAATCTGGCATACGATTACCCATATGATATTATACTTGAAGAAAAACTGCTCAAGATTCCTGAAAGAGGTGAGAATGAGAGAGAAGTATTTTTATATGATATTGAAATTTCTGCTTCCAATGATGATAAGGTTGGTGGTTTAATTTTTAGGTCTTATAGAAGGTATTTAAACAAAAGAGCAAGGCCGTTAAGTTATAGTTATTTCCCTGATTTCCGATATACAGATACAGAATTAATTGAAAATTCATTAAATGAAGTTTTAGTTGAGGGAGGCTTTATTGATACCACTGTTACCTCGACAATATTCAGGTTTAGTTACGCGAATAACCTTATTTTATCAGCAGATATTCAGAAGGTTCAACACTCAATGGTTCAAACTCATTTTTCTCTTGTTGATCTGAAGGCAAATTGGGAATTAAAAAATATTTATGGGGAAACGGTTTTTAGTTTCACAACGGAGACTAAATCGGGCGAATTTGTAGTGCCAAGACGTTACTTTGGAATATATACTGAAAGAAATCCTTCTTTTATTTATCCAGCAAATTTTGCAGAAGAAAGAATTAAAGCCACACAGGTATCAGTCTATTTAGCAATGATAGATGCGATGGAGAAGGGTTTAATACAATTTATGGAGAATGATGAAGTTCGCAGTTTGATATCAGATAGAAGCTTTATCAAAAAAGAACAGGAAGCAGAATTCATTATTCTCAAACCTTCAGATTCTTCTCCGGATAGGTTAAGTGAAGCCATTGAAGGTGTTGTTTTGATAAAAACAGAGGAAAGACAGGGTAGTGGGTTTTTTATAAGTGAGGAAGGTTACTTGATTACGAACTACAATCGGATAGCAAATGCCGATGAGATTGAAGTGGTTGTATCAGATGGATCATCTCATGAAGCTCAATTGGTTAGAAAAAGTAAGCTGTACGATCTGGCACTACTAAAAATCAACGCAGAAAGCATTGATTTTAGACCATTAAGCTTCAATAAATCAATTCCGGATATTGGATCAAATATCTTTGTTGTCGGTTCTCCATTGTCTGAAGAGTTGGCGCAGTCAGTTTCAAGAGGTATAGTGTCTGCTTTTAGGGAAAGTCCAGATGGATTACAATATATCCAGACTGATGCCAGTATCAACTCCGGAAATAATGGAGGCCCACTGACCGATGAAAATGGTGGGGTACTTGGAATAGTTTTGGGAAGCATCAGGTCTCTGACTATTGATGGAATAGGTTTTGCCTTACCTACACAACAAATACTGGAAAAATTAAAAATTGAATTTCAAGATGAATTATAGTTTTATTACCACCATCTTAGCATATTTCAGTCTAAATTCAAGAATAACTTTTAGCCTGATTTTTACATCCTTTTTCATTTTTTATATTCAACCTAGTTTAAAAGCCATTGATAATGAAAGTGCCATGGCGAGTATAAAAAATGAGATCATTGAGAATGGTACTGATACTCAATTAAGGAATGTATATTTGAGATCAGTTGAAATAGATCCTAAAGTCTATTATCCTCAGCGTAAAAACTTCCGGAATCAACGTCATTTTGAAAGAACTAATAATCAAGGCGAGCTTACCAATGGATACTTAAGCAATAATGGCTTCAATTATATTAGTAGAGTCCGGGAATTCTTGGATGAACAGTTTTCTTCAAAGGATTACAGTTTTTTACCCAGTACAAGAATTATTCATACCTATCTGACAGCCATTTACGCTAATGTAAAATTAGAGGAATTGATTATTCTTGTCATATCAAGTAATCAGGTGGGTATTCAATTTCAGACCAAATGGGAATTTACAGATTATTATGGGAATGACCTGTTCCAAAAGGAGTTTAATTTCATAACTGACTTTACTCCCACTGACGGTGTAGGATTTGGCGGTAAAACAAACAAAACAATAACTGACTTAGAAAAACTGGTAGATAGTGCCATCAAAGAGAAATTGCAAAATATAGATGATTCAGAAGAATTTAATCAGCTTAGGAAAATAAATGTAGATAGTTTATTGGCTGGCCAAACTGAAACCATATTGATTAAGCACCCAACACACACAGTTGGATCCCTTGAAGGAGGATTGGAATCGACAGTTACCATAAAATCTCAATCGGGACATGGTAGTGGCTTTTTTATAAGCGAAGATGGATACTTAATCAGTAATTATCACGTGGTGAGAGATGATGATACCGTTTCGGTAGTCACCAATTCAGGCGAGGAATATTCTGCTGTAGTTTTACGGAGGAATTTAATTCATGATCTTGCGCTGCTCAAAATAAATGAGGGCCAGTTTGTGCCTTTTGGAATTTCAAAATTTCCACCTGAAATAACTGCTGAGGTATTTGCCATAGGCACACCCGCATCCGAGGAGTTTTCACAAACTTTATCAAGTGGGATTATTTCCGGAATCAGAAGGGTCGACGACATCAATACTTTCATACAGTCGGACGTAAGAATAAATCCGGGAAATAGTGGTGGTCCAATGATTCTCAGAGACGGATCTTTAATTGGAATAGTAAATGCTCGTATTTTTGGCCGTAATGTAAGCGGTATCGGTTTCGCTATACCTGCCTCTAATCTAGATGAAGTCTTGAATATCAGCTTTGAATAGATAAAACAGGTAATGAACTGCTTTTGGGAATTTGTAAGAAAAAAGCCGAATATTGTTTATTTGTATTTCCTTGGCAGTATTACTGAAATCTATATCAGTGTCGTCTATGTTTGGGAAATCAACATCAAATACTCCATTGAAAAGCATAACCTAAAATACAAAACACCGTCTACAAGAAAGATCCTTTTGGCCGCCTGATGATATGGCAGACACTGCTAAACGATCTTGCTTTTATCACAGTTGATGAGCATTTTCATAAACACACAGGTTGTGGCTTAAAAGTAATGTGGTGGAAAAAGGTATATGAGACCTTTTTATTTTAAAAAAACTTTGCTTCAAGATAAAATTTGAATTCAGGTTATTAGAAGAGAGGAAAACAGATCGCTACAACAGTTCTTTGTTTATAAGTTGTTAATGAAGTTTACGAAAAAACTAAAATCTGCCCGTATTGTCTAATTTTGACTATGTTTATTTTCAACGTCAAATAACTAATCTCAAAAAATAATTTGCAAAAAGCTATACGGAAAAGCCGAACACCGTTTTACAAAGTAGGCATAGTAAAAACCATAAACAAATGACAAAATTTGTATTTTTCTTTGCATCAATACTGATGCTGTTTAGTTTAAATTCCTGTAAAACAGGCGCAAATATTACCTCATCAAGTCCAGAACAAGCTGCTCAAATAGTGAATACAATTAAGCTTGATGAAGTTATTGCTGCTCAACAAGCGTGGGTAGACGCTTTGGTTGAGATTGGTAGACTTAAAACTATCGGAGGGGATTATAGAGCCTTTGCAGAGCAAGTATTATCAAGTGCATACCATTATGATAATGGAGAAGTCCTTTTTAAGCCTACTTTAGCGCATGGAGATCAAACGTTTAGAAGCACGAAGACTGGTGCCCTCGCTTATTTTGTAGGTGGTGTAAGTGCATATCCGGATGACAAAGGGTTTGCATTAAAACCATGGAAGAGTGCTCGTTTTGTAAACTCAGGGGTTCAAATTCATGGTAATGTCGCTATCACCATGGGGAATGTTTTTGTAGTGGATGCTGATGGTAATGAAGTAATGGTTGATAAAACCTGGGCTTTCAAAAAAGGTGATGACGATCAATTAAGAATTATACTACACCACTCTTCTTTACCTTTTACGCCATAAAATTTACCACTTTTAAAGTTTAGAAAGAGGCTGCTCAATTGATTTGAGAGCCTCTTTCTAATTTTAATCTACTACTCAGGTTCTACTTTGTGAATTGCTTTCAGAATTGTATTTTAGCGGTTATTCACAGGAGTAGGAGTATTTTGTGG
>REEL01000172.1 GCA_007695095.1 Chitinophagaceae bacterium
GCATTGAGGTCTGCAGATAGGTTAAAAATTAAAATAAACAAACATAAAGCAAGTCCATATTTTAACCTGTTGAATAAAAAAAGAAATTTATGTGATTTGATTTTTGATGTAGAAAAGCTAATGTAAAAATTTCCCATAGTTTTTTTTACAAAATAGCTTCATTTTATGGGCAAAGTCCAGTTTTACATATTATCTATTTATTACTTTAATGTAAACAATTAAATGTTATGTAGGTGTAAACCAAAAAAAAGGATAAGTTTCCTTATCCTTTTTTATCAGTCTATATGAAAGTTAAAACTTAACTGGCTTTCAGAAATGTCTCTTTTTTGGATAAAGCGGCATTTGTATCTTTTATATCAAACTTAACGATAACTTCAGAACCATTTCCTAAATATCTTATATCCAAAAATGAATTTACAATTGCGATTCCTCTTCCGTGATTGTCAAATATCCTATTCTCATCAAAAAACAGATATTTTTCAAAGTTAAAACCATCTCCCTGGTCTTTGATGGTGACATGCAGTTGATCACTGCCTTTATTAAACTTCAGCTCGACATGTTTATCTCTGTTTTCAGGCAATTGACTTCTTCTTTCTATTTCGCTATACAGTCTCTCCTCATCAATAAGCATCGTTTTTTCATCATAAGAAATATTCAAATTTCCATGCTCAATCCCATTCATGATTAACTCAGAAACAGTCATGGTTTCATTAGGATTTTTGGATGCATCAGCCAGCCAGGAAGTAACTAAAGGAACTTCACTCACCTTTTTTATGCTTATTATCCCACTTTCATATTCTATAAAAGGGTTTGGTTGATTTTTACTTTCTTTTACATAAAGGTCTTTATACTTAAAATCATTTAATGCCGAGCGCACCAATGACATTAAAACACTCTTTTTAAAGGGTTTCGTTAAGTAATAGTATGCTCCTGCGCTAATACCATTTCTTATGTTTTCTTTATCTTTATTAGAGGTAAGTAAAATTACCGGTACGTGTCTGAATTTCTTTTGCTTTTTAATCCATTTTAAAATACTTATACCATCTCTACCGGGCATTTCATAATCTAAAATGATAGCTGAAACTTCATTTGTACTGACGTTTAAGTTCTCTATGGCTTCATCACCGGTTAAAAAGCATTCTATTTTGTAAGTATCGTTCTTAAGTGCATTTTTAACCAAAGTATGATAAATTGGATCATCGTCAACAGCATATATGTAGTACTCATTCATTAGGAAGTTTTTAATAATCAATCTTCCTTTTTTACGTACCCGGAGAATATAAGTTTGAAAAAGCTTGAAAAATATTTTTTAAAATCTAAATGAATGTTTGTAATATTGGCCTGTTAGCCGTTAAGCTTTTTGTGATCTTCTAAAAATTTGGCCAGGCCAATATCTGTTAAAGGATGATTTAAAAGTCCTAAAATTGCATTTAAGGGAGACGTAATAACATCAGCGCCCGCTTCAGCGCATTTAACAATATGTAGAGGATTTCTTATAGAAGCAGCTAAAATTTCGGTTTCAAAACCCTGCATTGAATAGATATGAGATATTTGCTCAATCAATCTTATTCCATCCCAACTTATATCATCCACCCTACCAATAAAAGGAGATAAATAAGTTGCTCCGGCTTTAGCAGCCAAAATTGCCTGACCGGCAGAAAAAACTAAAGTGCAATTTGTTTTAATTCCATTATCGGTAAAATGCCTTATAGCTTTAATACCATCTTTAATCATGGGAACCTTTACGACTATATTCGGGTGTAAATCGGCCAGGGCCTCCCCTTCTTTTACAATTTCTTTAAAATCAGTTGCAATCACTTCGGCACTTATATCACCATCACCAACCAATTCACAAATTTTAATATAGTGATTATAAATATCTTTTTGTCCGCTAATTCCTTCTTTACTCATTAAGGAAGGGTTAGTAGTCACACCATCAAGTATACCCAGTTCATGAGCTTCTTTAATTTGTTCCAGATTTGCAGTATCTATAAAAAACTTCATTTTGTTTGATTTTAGCTTAAATTAAAAATGGCAAGTTTGAATATCGCACCGCTACGACCGCCTACCCTTGCTTCCTTTCAGACCTGGGGGATTCAGCGGGAGCTGGTCGTACCAAACTTGCCGACGCAAAGATAAATAAACTTCTTATTGTTAAACAAGTTTTTCCATTCAAATACTTTATTTCATTCAGGCAAAATATCACTTCAAAATTTTTACTTTTGCAGATTAATATATTTCATAAACCTACTAAGCATGCAAAACATAGAATTTAATAAAAATGAGGATTACAATAAATTACTTTTTTCACAGGTAAAAAAACATTTGGATAAAATCTTTCTGGGGGGTGGCAAGAAGAATATAGAGAAACAGCACAAGAAGGGAAAGATGACTGCCAGAGAAAGAATTGATTACCTTATTGATAAAAATACTTCTTTATTAGAAATTGGAGCATTTGCCGGTTTTGAAATGTATGAAGAGTATGGAGGATGCCCGGGCGGTGGAGTAGTAACCGGCATTGGACGTGTAAAAGGTCGGTTGTGTATGATTATTGCTAATGATGCTACAGTAAAAGCCGGAGCCTGGTTTCCAATAACGGGAAAGAAAAACCTTAGAGCTCAGGAAATAGCAATGGAGAATAAATTGCCGGTCATCTATTTAGTGGATAGTGCAGGAGTTTTTCTGCCTATGCAGGATGAAATTTTTCCGGATAAGGAACATTTTGGACGAATGTTCAGAAATAATGCCATGATGTCATCTGAAGGGATTCCACAAATAGCAGCTATCATGGGCAGTTGTGTCGCGGGTGGGGCATATTTACCAATTATGTCAGATGAAGCGCTGATAGTTGAAAATACGGGTTCTATTTTTTTAGCCGGACCTTATCTTGTAAAAGCAGCTATTGGTGAAAATACAGATGGAGAAACCTTAGGCGGAGCATCAACTCACTCTGAAATTTCAGGGGTTACAGATTATAAAATGCCGGATGATAAGACTTGCTTAGAAACCATCAGGGATTTAATAGATAAATTGGGTGAAAGACCAAAAGCAGGTTTTAGCCGGGAAAAGTCATTACCTCCTAAGCACGATACTAAAGAAATCTATGGAATCTTTCCGGAGAAAAATGCGAAGCAATATGACACTATTGATATTATAAAGCGAATAGTTGATGAATCAAAATTCATAGAATACAAAAAAGGATACGGAAAGTCAATTGTTTGCGGTTATGCCCGAATTGACGGCTGGTCCGTAGGAATCGTTGCCAATCAGCGAAAAATTGTTAAAAATGCTAAAGGGGAAATGCAATTTGGTGGTGTAATTTATTCAGATTCAGCTGATAAGTCAGCCCGGTTTATAATGAATTGCAATCAAAAGAAAATTCCTTTGGTTTTCTTGCAAGACGTAACCGGCTTTATGGTTGGGACAAAAAGCGAACATGGTGGCATTATTAAGGATGGCGCTAAAATGGTTAATGCCGTTTCAAATAGTGTGGTGCCTAAAATTACCTTAATTATCGGAAATTCATATGGAGCAGGTAATTATGCAATGTGTGGAAAAGCTTACGATCCGCGATTTATCTTTGCCTGGCCTTCTGCAAAAATAGCTGTAATGGGTGGCGAGCAGGCAGCTAAAACACTTTTGCAAATCCAGGTGAGTTCCTTAAAAGCAAAAAATGAAATTATAACTGCTGAAGATGAAAAAGCTTTATTGGAAAAGATTACCAATAGATATAATACACAAACTACCCCTTATTATGCTGCCTCCAGATTGTGGGTAGATGATATAATAGATCCGGCGGCAAGTAGAAAAATCATTTCAACATGTATAGAAGCAGCCAATAATGCCCCTATCGAGAGAAAGTTTAATTCAGGTGTTATGCAAACTTAATAGAAACGCATATAACAGTTTTTAAAAAACATCGTTTAGCTTATTATTAAAGTTATTCTTTTATGCGCTTAGTTCTATTGATAAATTTTTTATGTTGCTTGTTTGTAGTAAATACAAGTGGATCTTTATTTGCACAGCAAAGTCAAATCCGCATTGATTCAAATGATTTGAAATTGATGTATGAATTTGAAGACAGTCTTGAAAAAATTGCGCTGAAAGTTCAGCGTGCCGAAAAAGAAGGAGATCGACTTAAGGCAAGCCATAATTTTATTCCTCATTTAGTTAAAGCGCTAAGAACTCCCTATTCTTTTGATTATTCTTTTAGTAATTTAAATAATATATCTGTTTTAAATGCACCGGACAACCGTTTTCGGATTTTTACATGGAAAGTATTATTTGATGATTTGACATCCAGATATTTTGGTTCTGTTCAGTTTAATACCGAGGACGGAAACCTAATGTTGATTCCTTTAGTTGATTTTAGAGATTCATTGGAAAATCACACTCAGGAAATTTTATCCAATCTGCAATGGCATGGAGCTGTATATTATAATATAAAACATGTCCAGGCAAATGGAAAGGACTATTATACCTTGTTTGGATTTGTCGGTAAAGACTATATGAGTCAAATGAAGTTGATGGAAATAATGCATTTTGATGAAAACACACAGGAAATAGTTTTTGGGGCTCCGATTATTCAATCTAAACAAGACAAAGAGCAAACTTTAAATCGTTTTTTTATTGAGTATACACGAGATGCGACAGCTACTTTAAACTTCAATAGAGAAATGAATATGGTAATATTTGACCACCTTATTCCTCCGAATCCGAATAATAAAGGTCTTTATTTTACATATATTCCAGATGGTTCTTACGAAGGATATAAATTGAAAGATAATATGTGGAAATATGTAGAAGATGCTTTCCCTGAATTAGCTGAGGACGTTTTTGAAAATCCCCCTATACCTCAACCCCAGTTTAAAAATAGGAAAAAGAGAGATATGCCGGATTTTAGATGATTCGTACATTCATCTTTTATTTAAGTATAAATAAGATAATTTCTTAGCTTTACTTATGATTCTATACCTTTAAAAACCTACATGCTCACATCCATTTATAAACGAATTCTAAATCTGTTCATTTTATTCGATTGATTTTGACAAAACTTTTATATCGAATATATCATTTAACTAATGTTGTAATCAACTATAAATTATTTAGATTATTTACTACAAAATGATTTTTTCAGTGCAAAAAATTAAAAGTGGCTCAAATTGAGAAAATGTTAACTATTAAAAAAAACTAAATGTCTGATTTTAAGCTGTTAATTATTGGAGGTGGACTTTCAGCTATAAATGCTTATCAGCTATCACTACGGTACAATATTAGGCCTTTAATTATAGATGATAATGTTATTTCTGCCTCACATGTTGCAGCCGGAATGCTAAACCCTCTTACGGGTAGAAATCTCAGTAAAACATGGTTGTGTGACAATGTTTTTCCATTCGCACATTCGTATTATAAGTCTTGTGAAAACTTCTACGGAAATAAATTCCTTTACTCTCTACCTATCTACCATCTTTTCAGAGATGAAGCTGAAGAGAATGATATATACGCCAAATCAGCAGACCCAAATTATCGGCATTTGATAAGTACTGATTCTGAATTAAGAAACTCCCTTCCAGCTTATTTGAAAGAAAATTCAAAAGGAGCCTTTTTTCGTCAAGGTGGATTCATAGATATAAATAATTTACTGAATCAGGCAAAACAACATGCAAAAAACAATTGTAATTACCTGAATGAAAGCTTTAACTGGAATGATCTTAAATTACTTAATGGTAAAGTTGAGTACAAGGGCAAAGACTACAATGCTATTTTAGACTGTACGGGAATAAAAGTCTCTGATAATCCTTATTTTTCTAAATTGCCGGTAATGTCTAATAAAGGAGAAATTTTAGGGCTAAAGGGCAAACTGTCCGGACATTCTGATTATTTATATCACAAAAAGATATTTATTTTTAAGCACCCTGATGGACTGCTTCGTGTTGGATCAACATATAGCAATACAGATAAAAGTACACAAAATACTCAGGCAGCAGTTGACTTTTTAATAGAAAAAGCAAATGCCATTATGCCGGATAATTACATTATTTCAAAGCACTGGAATGGCTTCAGGCCAACTACACCGGATCGTAGACCTATTGTTGGACAACATCCGAAACACAAAAATCTTTTTATCTTAAATGGGATGGGAAGTAAAGGTGCTACGCTGTCTCCTTTTTTTGCTTTTCAGCTAATTAGAGATATGCTCTATAAGTCTCCTGTTAATGAGTTGGTTAAGCCAAATAGGTTTTTTTAAAAAAATTACATAGAAATTACTTTTATAATTAGCTGAGAAAAAATATTCGCTTATTTTTGAGTTCTTAAAAATAAATCAATGTCAAATTTTTACAGAAGAATAATGGTTGCTTTGGATAATACTGTAATGGATGAAAGGATATTAAAATATGCCTCATTCCTTGCAGAAACTATCAGACCTGAAGTTGTATACTTTATACATGCAATAGATTTTGATGAATTCCCGAAGAAATTTCGTGAAGAGTTTCCGGAATTACAAAAACCCGCGGATGAAGTTTTGAAACAACAACTAAAAGACAAAGCATCTAAGTTTTTTAAAACTCCCGAAAATGTAGATGTTAAGTTTGAAGTAAGAGAGGGAAAACCTTTAGAAGTAATTGATAAGTGGTCAGAGGCAAAAAATGTTGATTTGCTTGTAGTTGGCCATAAACAGGAAAAAGGAGGCTCAGGTATAACATCTCAGCATTTAACCCGAAAAATAAAATGTTGTGTATTATTTGTCCCTGATAATGAAATGCTATACCAGCTTAAGGTAATACAAATCCCTTCGGATTTTTCAGAATTCTCTAAGTTATCCGTAAAAAAAGGAATTGAAATTGCCTTAAAATCAAAAGATAAGTGTTCAATAGCTATTCAGCATATCTATTCAGTGCCGGATCAATATTATAAAACCGGTAAAAGTTATGAAGAATTTCGTCAACTTATGGAAGAAAATGCAAAAGTTGATTACAAAAAGTTTTTACAAGACATTGATACTAAAGGCATAGAGATAACTTCTTCATTTCGGGATGAAAAAGGGCATCATGAAGTTCAAATAATATACAATCTGGCCAAGTATCTACAGGCTGATTTAATAATCATAGGCGCAAAAGGAAAATCAGGTACAGCCTCTTTTTTATTAGGTAATATTACAGAGTCACTCATGAAAAAATATATTGAAATGCCTCTTTTAGTAGTTAAAGATAAAAGTAGGAAATTTGGACTGATGGACTTGTTGAAGAGTATTTAAAATTAGCCATTCAATGTATTTTAAATTAGTTATAAAATCTTTAATATACTTATTTAAAATCATTGCAGGACCTCTAATTGGTCTTTTATCTATTTTACTATTTCCTCTTGATGCTGATGATATGCAATTGAATTATATGCTTGGCATAATAATCTGGATGGCATCATGGTGGATTTTTCAAACAGTTCCTTTAGGAATTACAGCTTTAATGCCGGTTTTTTTATTCCCTATGACAGGGATTATGTCTACAGATGATGTTGCGGGACAGTATCTCAACCAGGTTATTTTTTTATTTATAGGGGGCTGTTTAGTAGCATTTACAATCGAAAGATGGGGTTTGCATCAAAGAATGGCATTAGTACTCATAAACAACATAGGATATTCCAAAAAGAAGATTTTAGCAGGTTTTATGTTATCATCTTTTATACTTTCAATGTGGATATCTAACAGTGCAACTGCCATTATGCTTCTAGCGCCTGCATTGGCTCTAATAAGCCAAATGGATGGAATGCTTGACATAAAAAAGGCTAATATCTTTGCTTCCGGTCTATTGTTAGCAATAGCTTATTCTGCATCAATTGGCGGGGCATCTACATTGGTTGGCACGCCTCCTAATTTAATATTTGCAGCCTTATATGCAGAAAATTTCCCGGAATTAAAAAGTATAGGTTTCGCCGATTGGTTTATATTAGTTTTTCCTGTCAGCCTATTGTTTTTAATTATTATGTTTTTTTATTTTAACAAGGTGATTAATATTAATTTAGATATAGATGGAAATATTTTTAAAAAACAATTAAAATCTTTAGGTAAAACAAGTTTTGAAGAAAAAATAATACTGCTACTTTTTTTTATACTTGTAATTCTTTGGTTTAGTCGTGCAGGTCTGAACTTAGGAAGTATAGAAATCCCCGGCTGGTCAGAGTTTTTACCCTTTGGCGATTTAATACTAGATAGTACTGTTGCAGTATTTATTGCAGCCTTATTATTTTTAATCCCATCTAAAAATAAAAAAGGTGAAAAATTAGCTACTAAAGAAGAATTAAAAAAGTTACCAATCGATGTTATTTTTCTTTTTGGAGGTGGCTTTGCATTAGCAAAGGGTTTTCAGGAAAGTGGTTTGGCAAACTATTTAGCTGAACAATTTATTTTTTTAGAATATCTACCTATTATTTTAATCGTCTTAGTAATCTGTATATTTATGGTTATTATAACTGAATTTAGTTCTAATACTGCTTCAACTCAATTAATATTACCGGTATTAATCGTATTATCTGCTAATATGAATATACCACCTCACCTCTTGATGCTACCTGCAACGATCGCAGCTTCTTTTGCATTTATGTTGCCAGTTGCAACTCCACCTAATACAATTATTTTTGGAAGTGAAAGAGTCACTGTTTCTGCTATGTTAAAAAAAGGATTCTGGATGAATATAACAGGGGTTTGTTTAATTGTAATTGCTAATTATACAATCTGGAAATGGTTAATTTGATTGGTATACTACTAGTTTGGATGTATATTTTTTCCCTTTTATAAAAAACTCCACCAAATAAATTCCACCGGTAAAAGTATCTGTGTATATTAAACTCTGGTATTCAATATCATTATCAAACAATTTCCTGCCATAAATATCATAGATAATTACTCTTGACTTTGTGTCATTTTGAGGAAAGTCTATATTAAAAGGTAAGCCTCTGCGAATGGGATTGGGATACAACACTATATCACTATTTGATTGAAAATCATTTTGAGATAAGTATAAAATTTCAATATCAACAGTATCGGAACAATTATTAGCATCAAAAACTGTTAATAAATATTGACCGTTATCCAGATTTTCAATTGGAAAACTTTCAACAAGCAAATCATCTAAATATATTGTATATGGTGGAACACCGCCATTTACAAGTACATTTATTCCACCTTTTGAGTTTGTGTATTCATGATTTGTCAACATTTGTATATCAATATATTGAGGACTGTTTATATAAACCGAATCAACAATTTCGCAACTTTCATGACCAATAAATGTAAAAGCATAAACCCCTGTTTCCAAATTATCAAGGATTAAACCAGTATCGCCTGTTTGCCACAATAAATTGTAATCTAAACTAAAAGTGTTGTTAAAATTAATAGTCACAACTCCATCACTGTTCCCATGACAACTTACATCTGTTTTTATTATATCTAATTCAGGCATTTCCAGTAGATATACTTCAACTGTATCACTTCGCACAAGTACATCAAACTCATTATAAGCGTCAACCCAAAATATTCCTTCATCAGTAATAGTTTTATATCTGCTTTGGTGTCCCGTATTCCATTCATGGTTTTTAAAATTACCGCCATCCAATTCAATGCTGTCTCCGGGGCATAGCAAAATGAACCCCTCATCTGAAAGTGAGATTATCTCTGTTTCTCCTTCAATAAAAAAATAATGGGTATCAACACTCAGGTTATAATATACATCCGTGTGCCCACTGGGATATAATACAGTTATTGAATCAACGGAATTGTATTGTTCCATTCCAAATATATGATGCTGAGAACTTTGACTTACGTAATTTTCACCTAAAAGTGTATAATGAGAATACATATTCCCGTCTACATATATTCTTATCCATGAACCAATTGCCATTCTGTTTGACACGGTTCCCTGAAGAGAAATTTTAATGTAATGATTATCGGAATCAGCTGAGTTTTCCCATAAGTTTGCATTGTAAGGAGCTCTGTTATGGACCACAAGATCATAAAATCCATTATTATTGATGTCACCTTTTGCTACTCCATAACTTCTTTGTGGAGTAATACCCGGAAATACACTATCTGTTCTTAAATAAAATGTGTCTGCCTGTATATTTTCATAAAAATAATTGGTTACCGGTTGCTTATTTTCATTTATAAAAGAAGTACATACAAACAAGTCCTGAAAGGTATTATTATTATAATCTATCCAAACCGCACCCCATGACCATTTGTCTATATTAACACCATATTGAGAAGCCGATTCAGTAAAAGTTTCATCTCCATTATTTACCAACAACATACCCTCTTTCCCATTCGGGCCGGTATTTGTCATGTAAATATCTAAAAAGCCATTATTGTTAAAGTCGCCTACGGTTGTTGTCATTGGATCCTGAGACATTAATAAGGTTCCGGAGCTGAGTGTTACATCAGTGAATGTGCCATCTCCATTATTTTTATATAGACTATTTCCTGAAACTGCCCGATCATTAATAACATATAAGTCAGGCCATCCATTGTTATTGTAATCAAGCCAGACACCCTGAAAAGAAGGCTTTACCCCATCTCCAACACCAGCTTGAAAAGTGACATTTGTGAATGTACCATCACCGTTATTGCGATATAACTGATTGTTTTTATCTAAAAGATGATCCGGATATGCCCATTCATACTTTGCTATATAGATATCGAGAAACCCGTTTTTATTATAATCAGCAAAAGAAACTCCGTAAGAATCACTCATTGAATAACCCAAGCCTGCTTGTTGCGAGATATCAGTAAAATTAAAATTCCCATCATTTTTATATAATCTGTATGGAGCACCTCTGGTTATTACAAACAAATCCATATGTCCGTTATTGTCAATATCTACCCATATAACCTGCTTAACATTACCGCTTCCGTATAAAAAGGAAGGTAATCTTGTAAATGTACCTCCATTATTTGCATAAAACAATATGGAATCATCTTCCATTACAAAGGTTAGATCATCCCATCCATTATTGGTAAAGTCAAAAAAACTGACACCCCCACCCCATTGATCTACATTTTGATATTGTACATTAATTCCATATTGAGATGCAACATCTGTAAAAGTTTGTGCTTTTGCAAAAGAAAATATACTTGTCACAAAAAACACTATTACTAAAGAGTTTCTAAAAATTCTCTGTATAAAGTTTAGTTTTTTAATGTTGATAACTATCATAAAATTAAAACTTTAATTGTTTTATGTTTCTCACCGGTATTCAATTTGAAAAAATATAACCCTGGGCTGACATCACTAAAAGTGTACGTTGTATTTAAAAATTCGGTATACTCATTTTTAAAAAGCAACTGACCTTTAGCGTCATACATTTTAACTATCATATAGTTAAGCAATACATCTGATTGAATATGAAGCGATTCATGTATACTTAAAGGATTAGGAAAAAGTTTCAAGTCAAGTGATTTATTAATTTCATAAACTGAAGTAGCTTTTATATCCGCACTAAAAAAATTATTGTAATCCGGCCAATTTGCCTCATTTCCGGCTATATCTGTACCTCCATTAATTATAAGACTTATATCAGGAGCATAAAAATCTTTATTAGCTACTTGATAAGCAGCTCTGTAGGTTTGTGCATTTAACCAGTATGATTCAGAATTATTAAATAATAAAATGCTGTTATTTAACACTCCGTCTACTATAAATTTAATTTCAGGCTCTGTATTGGTATCCATATCTTCATCAAATATTGCCATTATATAAACCATTTCATATGGACTTAGAATAGAATAAGTACTGGAGGTTAAATGTAACACCTGAGGAACCCGGGTGTCCAAATGAACAATATTACCTTTCCCAAAAGGCAGCAGATTATTACCGGCAACATCTTCAGCAAAATTGACATTTATATTTAAATCATATACCTCAATTTGTTGATCGTGAACAATAAAAACAGCCTTAAATATTGAATCCGTATCCCACTCGCTTTCGAAAATATTGTATTGAACTGAGCCTGAAACATCATAAATATCGTGACTTAACTGTACTACCGGCTTTTGATTTAAATTCATTTTTTCAGAAAAAACCAACAGAATCTCAAAGCCATAAGGACCAAAATGCAGACTGGAAATGTATTCAAATTCAGGAACTATTTGAGCTATATCCGGACGTTTCGTGTCTATATTTAATAATGAATAAAGTGTATCTAGCAAAAGACTGTTGCCGCCTGAATCTTTGAAATTGCTTAAAATCACATCAGTATCAAAAGATTCATACGGGTAGTTCAATAAATTGTAGGTTATAAAAATAGTTGAATCATTCATCCATTGTGATTGATTATTGTTTTTTTGTAAAATATTGGTTGTCAATCCATAATCAGAAAAAATTAAATCAGGTACAAATGTAGTTTCCATGGGTTTGTCAAACTCAAATTGAAATTGTATAGTTCCACTTCCTATATCACTAATATTAAACAGGTCTTTATTAATAACACTTTCTGTCAACTGAGGCTTTCGGGTATCTATTGAAAATATACCTGAAGTATCAAATGGCAACATCATGTTCCCGGCAAAATCTACCATATCTGTTAGCTCAATAAAAATTGAATCTATTGTTTCATTATTATCTACTATAGAATATGTGGAAACAAATATACTGTCATTTAGCCAATAAGAATTTGCTGCTGCAAGTGTTTGGCTTAAATCCGGGTAAAAGCTTACTGATGGAAAGACTGATGTATCAGCTTTTGCAGAAAACTGTAAATATAATTCTAAAATACTGTCTGCAACTGTTTCACTTATCAATTCATAATTTGACTGTATGGAAGTAATATAAGGTACCTTAGTGTTAATAATAAAGGGATTATAGTCTATATAAGGATTTTGTGTAATTCCGTCTAAATTTAAAGCATTTTTAATTTGCAAATAAATATTCGGAAAAACAGTATCAACTGCTAACAACTCAAATTGAAGTTGATAAACTGAACTTGATGTCCAAACTGAATCAATTAAAGTAATTGAATTATTAAGAGGGTTCATGCCGATAAATCCACATATTGGATTTGTAGAAGTATCCATACTTTGATTAAAAATTATGTCAACATAAAACTGAAGTCCGGTATCTGTAGCGTTTAAAAAGCTTTTACTGCTATTAACAGATGTAACAAATGGTCTTGTTGCATTTACAATTTCATTAGAATGATTAAAAGCATTTATCCCTACTTCTCTACCGATAAACCGGCCCGGAATATCGTCAATAGGCGGATGTATGCCACCCCAAATCCTTGAGAAACTACACTGATCAGAAGCGTCTCTGTAAGTTGCCCATTGAAGAATAATATCGGTGCTGGGACCTTGCTCAAACTCAAGATAATTATTTTGTGGAGCAACAAAGTTGCTGATTCCTCCGGGAAAATATTCGCTGCCTGTCATTAAAGTCATTAGTTCTGCTGCAGCTCTTGAAAAAGTTGAATGTCCTGACACATAACCTGCAAATGGAGGTGTAACAAATGAAGGTCGTTGATAGGGCCACCAGTTTTCAGCCAATATCCAACCCACTCCGGCTACGTCAGTTTCCGGATCTTGTATATAGTCCGGTCCTCTCCAGGTGTAAAGTTTAATTTTTCCGACATGTTCATTATTTTGTCCGGCTAAAGTATCTCCGATTTCGACAACCTCAACATAACCGGGTATTATTGGCATACCTGCCGGATGGTAATTACTTAATGTGCTGTCGGATGATTGTCCTCTATCGGCCATATAACGAATAGCTGATACCGGTCTAACATAATCGTAATAGCCTTTAATACTCCACGCAGCTATAGCCGCGTCATGCAATGCTCCGCCAAGCGACAAGAATGCTTTGACATCATATTCCAAAAAACCAAGTGTATCACCCATTCCCATCCACTTTCTTTCATACAAAGGATGTTCTGAAACCGTAAGAAATATTTCAAACCAATGGCCGGGTGGTGTTTCAGAATCTAAACCATCAGCCCAGAACTCAGCTAATATTCTGGCATAATCACCTCTTGGAACAATCTGAGGATCGTAAGGCAAACCGGTTACCGGATTTATAGAATGACCGGGACTTGAATCCCCTCCATCAAAAAAATTATAGAAATTTAAGTAATCACTTTCAGTCTGAGGTAATGAATCTAAAGGCATATTTCCAATAGAAGCAGGAGAAATATCCCACATTACACTATCTGCCGGGTCTAAATGTGATTGCCAAACAGAAACTAATACAAAGTTCCACTTATAAAAATCTTCAATCCCACTATGTATTGAAGTATCCAGCAATGCAGGAAATCCCGGATCATAGTATACATGAAATGTATCACTTCCTTTAATAAAAGTAGATTTGACAGAATCATGCATTGCAAATGTATTTACATTCCCCCATTCAGGTGATAAATGAGGAGGGTCTTCAGGCAATGGATTACCTGCCTGGTCAACGGCATTAGATAAGCTTATACCCTGCCATACATTAGGATCAAGCATATTAGGGTTGCCGGGTAATTCCGGCTCTATATAGTCGTGTAAAGTGATGTAATATTGATTCTCATAATTATTTGCTTCATTTGATCCGTCTTGTAAGCCATAGGCTAAAATTTGTTGAGCTATATAGTTCCCAAGTGCAGCCGGACCATCATTGATATAATCAACTGAAGTAAAATTGATATCATAGTCATAATGATTCATCAAACTGTCAATATTCGAATAAATAGTAAAAACTCCTGGGGAAAATTGAAACCTATGTTTGATTATCCGGTAACAACTATAAGAAATCGCTTTATGAATTGCCGAATTTTTGTCCTCAGGAATGACAATTCCTTCAAATGGAGAAAAAAATCCATTTACTTCTTTACCGAGAAAATATGTATTACTATAATTATTATATACTGCCCAGGCATCGTACATAGCTGCTGATGTATGGTATAAATTCCTGGCATGAACAGTTGGTCTTGCAAAATCATTTCTAATAGATTCCAACAAAATTTCTACCCATTCTCTTGCTATAGTTTCGTTTGCTTTATTTTCTTTGAAACTTAATAAGTTAATTATGAAAAAGATAAAAATAAAAATAGTCTTTTTATAGTTTATATATTTCATGTATAATTCCTTTTTTAACAATTATTATTATATGCTTTTAGTGCAATGTTAAGCGTAAATATAAGAATTTAGTATTGCTTTATCCACTTTTATTTAAAACTTTTCATAAAAAAAACAATAATACCCTCTCACCTCGTTGTAATACTATAACTTAAAACAAATTTTATAACATTATGAATTTATTGAAGACAACAATTTTCACCTTTATGACAGTGGTATTCCTAAGTTTCACAGCAGTGGCTCAGATGCAACCCGATTTTCAACAACAACAGCAGCAACCGAATGTAGAAGTTACTGACAATGAGTTAGTGAAGTTTGCTGAAACTATGGAAGACATTCAGGAAGTGCAAAATAGCGCACAACAGGAAATGGTGAGTGTGATTCAGGAAAATGGATTAGATGTTCAGACATTTAATGAAATCTATACTCAGACTCAGGGAAATCCGAATGCTCAGGTTGATGATGTACCCGCTGAAACTATGGAAAACTTTAACACAGCTACTCAGCAAGTAGTAAGAATACAGGAAAGTGCTGATGAGCGAATGGTTGAAGCCATAGAGTCTAATGGAATGAACGTAGAACGTTATCAGGAAATTTTCATGGCAGTACAACAAAGCCCTGAACTACAAGAAAGATTACAATCAATGTAATACTTGAAATTTTCTTAAAACAAGAGCCATCTGTTAATTCAGATGGCTTTTTTTATGGGATTTATTCAACAGGTGAATACAAACATAATAATGAAGAAATCACTATCTTTGCATTTCGAAAAAATAAAACATGATTACAGTAAATAGTTTATCGCTACAATTTGGCAAAAGAGTACTTTTTGATGAAGTAAATATAAAGTTTACCAAAGGAAATTGCTATGGAGTTATTGGTGCTAATGGTGCCGGCAAATCTACCTTTCTGAAAATTCTATCCGGAGAAATTGAGTCTACCAAAGGGAAAATTGATATGGAACCCGGAAGTAGAATGGCTGTTTTAAAGCAGAACCATTATGAATTTGACGAATTTGAGGTTTTACAGGTTGTTCTGATGGGCCATAAAAAGCTCTGGCAGAATATGCAGGAAAAAGAAAGCTTATATGCTAAAACACCTTTTACCGATGAAGATGGATTGAAAGTTGGAGAACTCGAAGCTGAATTTGCAGAAATGGACGGCTGGAATGCGGATAGTGATGCAGCTGCATTGCTTAGTAATTTAGGTTTACCGGAAAGTCTGCATTATACTAAAATGAAAGAGCTTGCCGGAAATCAAAAAGTAAGAGTTTTATTGGCTCAGGCGCTTTTCGGCGATCCGGATATCCTTCTACTCGATGAGCCTACCAATGACTTGGATGTGGATACAATTAAATGGTTGGAAAACTTTTTAGCGGATTTTAAAAATACAGTTATAGTTGTTTCTCACGACAGGCATTTTCTTGATATGGTTTGTACGCATATAGTAGATATTGATTTTGGTAAAATAACTCCTTATACCGGTAATTTCAGTTTT
The DNA here is from genome assembly GCA_007695095.1 of Chitinophagaceae bacterium. Lineage (NCBI taxonomy): Bacteria > Pseudomonadati > Bacteroidota > Chitinophagia > Chitinophagales > Chitinophagaceae > Chitinophagaceae bacterium. The sequence goes on from REEL01000172.1 coordinate 16,595, forward strand.
TGGTATGAAAGTAGTCAGTTAGCAGCAAAACAACGTTCCGATAAAAACAAGAAAACAGAAGATAAACGAAAAGAACTGATAGAATTCATTCAGCGATTTAGTGCAAATGCTTCTAAGTCTAAACAAGCTACAAGTAGAAAGAAAGCTCTGGAAAAGCTCAATATAGATGAAATTAAACCCTCTAACAGAAAGTATCCCGGTGTAATTTTCTCACAAGAGCGGGAAGCCGGAAATGATATTCTTGAAATCAAACAGCTTAAAGCAATAGGAAATGACGGAAAACCGCTTTTTACTGATTTAAACTTAACCGTTAATAAAGGAGATAAAATTGCTGTTATTTCACGCGATAGTAATGCTATTAATGCTTTTTATGAAATTCTAAATGGTGACAGAAAAGCTGATGCGGGAGATTTTAAATGGGGCATTACAACTCAAATCGGTTATTTACCATTAGACAATTCTGAGTTTTTTAATGAGGAAATGAATTTGATAGAATGGTTAAGACAATATTCAGGAGAAAATAAAGATGAAACCTATATTCGTGGATTTTTAGGTAAAATGCTTTTTTCAGGTGAAGAGACCTTTAAAAAAGTTTCTGTGCTTTCCGGAGGTGAAAAAGTAAGATGTATGCTTTCCCGCTTAATGTTACAAAACGCCAATGTGATGATTCTAAATGAGCCGACTAACCACCTTGATATGGAGTCTATCATTTCTCTGAATGAAGGATTACAAAACTACAAAGGAACTTTACTATTCAGCTCTCATGATCATCAGTTAAACCAAACTGTAGCAAATCGGGTCGTTGAAATCACGCCTAATGGTTGTATTGACGCCCTAATGTCTTTTGATGAGTATTTAGAAAGTGATGCGATTAAAGAAAAGAAAGCGAATCTGTATGAAATTGCAGTAAGCTAAACGATAAGACTTTATTTTAAAAGGGTTGATTAAGTAATATTTCTCAACCCTTTTTTTATTTCTTCATATAAGCTAAATAGAAACTTACTGTATAACTATTTTTTCCTGAAACAACTGATTGTTGAATTGAATTTGAAGAAAGTAAACTCCGGGTAAAAGACCTTGAAAGTTTAGATGATCAGCTTCAGAGGAAGATGGGTTCTCTACTACCACCTCTGACAATAAAATACCACTTAGATTAAATAATCTGTAACTTTTGGGTTTAGTGCTATTCAAAAGCGTTTTAACATAAAAATCACCTGAAGAAGGATTCGGATAAACAGTAAATGGTGAACCAAAAAATTTCTGTATATCTTGCTTAAATTGAGCAGGCCTCAATAAGGCAAAACTTTCCAAATCACTTAAATACTTTTCCCACTCACTGATATTCAATGGAGAGTTCCAGCGATTAACTTGCTCGTGAATTTCAGGATAATACAATTCTCTGAAATGCTGAATTGCTTCTACTACTTTTTCAGGACTGAAAGTATTATCTGCATGATAGATCATACGGTTGTAAAAAGCAACTCTGAAATTATCGTTTTTTAACAAAAAATGCAGATTATAATAAGCCCAGCTTCTGTCTTGATTTTTTAAATTCTCAGGATTTAGAAAAAACTCAAGACTGTTTGACCGATATAGTCTCGGCAACATACAGGCGTCACAATCAAAAAACAACCATCTCCACTTGCCATCTTCTGTTCTCGGCCTCCAGTAAGCAATGTTGTTGTGAGGCCAGTCCCAATTAGCAAAAAATAACTGAATAATATGATAATCAATAAAATTATCAATCTCTACCAAATTCAAAATATGCTGATAATGTTCATCCTTTGACATATCATTATTCTCCAGATAATTTATCAGAGACTCGTAATTTGTAAAGCTTCCTTCTTTAACTTCGTGATGTCCTTCTAATAAATCTATATTATCAGGATCTATATTATGGTTATTCTCTAAATAATATCTGTCCTGACGTTCTTTTAAATTATGGATACCCCAATACTCACCATTAATAAAAACCACAACCGGAATAAAAGCCTGATAATCCAAATCGAGACCTCTGATAAGATGGTGAGTCAGTTCATCTCTGAATAAAGTTTGATCTCTTGGAGAAGACACAGATGCACTCAGAATTAATCGCTTAAAGTTTTGTAAATCCGGTTTATCCGGAAAGAACGGATAGTTGAAACGGCTTTCGCCATAAAAACTTCTGGCATAGAGTCTTAGTGATTTTTGAGGATTTTTCCTGGAGCCTGAACCATGAATTCTTACGCCTATATCTTGTGCAAGTGCAAGTTCTCCTGCATTATCAAAGTATTCCATATAAGCAGGTTTCTCCCAATGTTTTCCTCGTTTAGAAAAATTACCACTGTTTCGGTCACCATCAAAATGAACTCCCTGTATGTAAATCCCTTCATTATAATCAAAAAAATGGCGTTTATCCGTTGAAATAGAGATTACGGGAAAAGTATACCTGTCCTCAAGATCAGGGCTTATAATATATGTTCGGGTTTCTACCGGACTAACCGGCCTCCCGTTTTTAAATGCTGCTGTTTTTAAAACATTAATTTTATTGATACTCCCGGCCGGTTGTTTCCATTTATATCCGGTTGGTATAAGCGATAGAATAGTCGGGTCATTTTCCCTATTATCAAAAACCAGCGGTTGCTCATACTTAAACGAGTTTATGTCAGGTACAGAACCGTCAAGTGTATAAAAAATTTCAACCCCTTCCTGAGCAGATAAGTCAACTGTTATTGAGTCTCCATAAAAACCGGCCTCATGAGAAATATGAACATTGTAAGTTAAGGAATTTAATAAAGGAGTAAAATTGTTAGAAGCACCGGGAGAAGCGCCTTCAAAAAATAAAATTACGGAACCCCCGTCTGTTTTTCTTCCAAAAGAATGATCTCTTTGTAAGATTACCGGCGGAAATTCATCAATCAGATTATTTTCATTATCAGAAAATAAAAGTGGCTCCCCTTCTGAACTAATTTTGAAATTGGTATGCAAATATTGGCCGCTTTTTCTGTCTTTCCCTGATGCAAAAATAAGCAGAAACCCTCCCGGCTCTATTTCAACATCCGGAAAAATCCACCGTTGCGGTTCTGAAGATTTATCAGAGATTGAAAACCCTTTAAGGTTGACGGTTTCACTGCCTTTATTATAAAGTTCTATCCAATCTTCAAAATCTCCGTCTTCATCAGCTATGGTATTTCCGTTTGAAGACATCATCTCATTAATAACCACATCATGAGCTATTAACTGACTGAATGTCAGCAGAAAAAGAAATATAAAGAAAAATTTAGTTTTTAAAGATTTCAAAAGGATATTTTAAGTGATAAGAACTTTATAAAAACAGTTTTAAGTTAAAACAAAAACCCGGTCCTTAAAGTAACAAAGTAAAAGTTTTGATTGACTTCTATTATATTAGATTCACTTGCTTCAAAACTTAGTTTTGCCTGTTGATAGGTTAAGTTTATATTGATTAAAAAATCGACATTTTCTGAAATCACTAATTTCCCACCAAATCCGGGACTTAAGTACAAGCCTCCTTTGTAGGAATAAGATAAATTATGGTCAAAAATGTGATTTCTGGCAAAAGCATACCCGGCATAAGCTGTGAAAAAAGTAGTATTTGCATTTTCTGTTAAATGCACCCTTACTCCGGCACTTAAAGGCAAAAAAGTTTCTGTGCTTAATCTTTTAAGAGATACAGCAGTGCCAACTGAAAAGCGCTCATTCCATTTAATTGATGGTGCATAGCGAATTCCGTATCCGGGTGACATAATAATATTATCAGATGTTAACTCTCCCCCTATTATAAACTTCCCTTCTACAATATGCTCAAGCGAAATCCCGGGTTTTTCTTTTTCAGTTGCAAATACTGAGCTTACAATTAAAGATAAACAGAGTGTTATTGAAAAAATTCTTGAAAAAAATAATAGATTCATATAACTAAATATAGTGCAAAGTTAACAAATAATTAACATTTTATATTGCAGCTCTATTTATTTACTGTAAACCCCAAAAATCAGATTAGATGGTTCACTTTTCAAAAACTCATCTTCTTTTTCAAAAATATACTTCAATAATTGTTTAGTTTCTTCATCATCATTAAGGAAATTATGAGCGATATCTTTAAAATATAACATCACTATATTCCCGCCCAGCTCTTTTTCCTCAATCGTTTTAAAGTACTTCTCCAATGCCGGTCGGATATTATTTGATTCAACAGCTTCGGAAGGGTCAGAAATTATCATTCGCAATGCTCCGGGTCCGCTAACTTTTGATTTTATCTTTTCTGAATGCAAACGCTTTTTATATTTTTCAGGGGTGTTGTTCAATAAATCGTTGGTAAAATCTATCTGTTTTTGAGTCCATTGTAATCTTTTTGGACCAGCATAATCATGGATAACCAATATTCCATTTTCCTTCAAACATGCTTTAATTTTTTGTAATAATTGAAAAACATGTTTAAAATGATGCAGAGAAGAATGAAAAAGCACAACATCATAATGGTCTTCTTTAAACTTCATTTTATTGATATCGGAAGCTTTAAAACTCATGTTAGTCAAACCTTTTTCAATAGATTTTTCATAGGCATACTCCATGAGCGATTCAGATAAATCTATACATTCTACCTCTTTGAAAACAGGATTTGAAGCGAAGTTAAACTCTCTTTGAGATGTACCACTGCCCAATGATAATAATGTAACATCCGATTTGTCTTTCAGAAATTTGTCTATCACGTAAGCTTCATAAGACTCTTCCTTACTTCCACTTATCTTTATTTTCCAACGCTCCTGCAATTCCGGAATAATCCAAAAATTAGAGCCGCTGTGCGTATGCTGACTAAAGGTGCTTTTTGTACGGTTTGCAGGACTCAGATTTAACTTAGTTAAAAAGTAAGCCCCTCCTTTTTCGTAAAACTTTTCCCTTATATCAATAAAGTCATCTTTGGTAAATAATCTCAAGTGATTCGTTTTAGACAAAAGTAACTATTTTATCATAGATTTTCAGATGATTAAAAGCTTTGAGATAGTTGTTTTTCTTAAAAGTATGATGAATAAAGGTTTTTCAATAATTATCATTTTTTTAGAAAATTGCCGCTTTTTTCTCAATATTTCTCAATCTTTTTTTGTGTTAATTTTGTTACTTTAAAAAATCAAATACTTTTAGCCTTAAAACACTTATATGAAAAGCATTTTTAGTTATATAATCCGATTATTTACCCCCGGTGCAGAAAAGGATGAAAACAAAAACATTCAGCGAATGCATATGATTAATCGAATTGCTATAGTGGCATTTTTACTGGGAATTATCATTTTAGTCATACGACTCACCATCTAAAGTGTCGTTTTGTCACTTATGTTTTTATTTATCAGTGTCGTTTTGTCACTTTTAGCACTAAACTAAAAATGGAAAGTTTTTTGATATAAGATTATTAAAAAAAACACAATGATGAATTTGAATCAATTTACCATAAAATCTCAGGAAGCTTTACAAAAGTCTCAGGAAATTGCCATGAGCAATCAACATGGAATAGTAGAAAACTTACATATTCTAAAGGGCTTGTTAGTCAGTGATGAAAGTATTTGCGGTTTTTTATTGAAAAAAAATAATGTAGAAGTCGCTTTGGTTAATCAATTGATAGACAAAGCTCTAAAAGACCAGCCAAAGGTTAGCGGCCAAACAAACATATACCTTTCTCAGTCGGCAAACAGAACCTTAATCAAGTCAGCTGAGGTGGCTAAGAGTTTTAAAGATGATTTCATATCTCTGGAGCATATTTTAATTGCCTTGCTTGAAGGCAATGATAAAGCAGCTGAAATTTTAAAATCACAGCAACTCAACCGAAAAAATATTGAAGCAGCTATTAAAGAATTACGTAAAGGCAGTCGGGTAACCGATCAGAATGCTGAAGCCAAGTACAATGCTTTAGGTAAATATGCCATTAATCTGAATAATTCTGCCGAACAGGGAAAGTTAGACCCGGTAATCGGGCGGGATGAAGAAATTAGAAGAGTTTTGCATATACTTTCCAGGAGAACAAAGAACAATCCGATTTTAGTTGGAGAGCCCGGAGTAGGTAAAACAGCTATTGCTGAAGGTATTGCACACCGAATAGTTAATAAGGATGTACCGGAAAATTTGAAAACAAAAACCATATTCAGTCTGGATATGGGCGCATTGATAGCCGGAGCAAAATATAAAGGTGAATTTGAGGAGCGATTAAAAGCAGTTATTAAAGAAGTTGTTGATTCTGAAGGTCAGGTAATCTTATTTATCGACGAGATTCATACTTTGGTAGGTGCCGGAGCATCTGAAGGTGCAATGGATGCAGCAAATATCTTAAAACCGGCATTAGCGCGCGGAGAACTTAGAGCAATTGGCGCAACCACAAATAATGAGTATCAGAAATATTTTGAAAAAGACAAAGCATTGGAAAGAAGATTTCAGAAGGTGTTAATTGATGAACCCAATGAAGAAGATGCTATATCGATACTCAGAGGCTTAAAAGAGCGCTATGAAACCCACCATAAAGTTAGAATTTTAGATCAGGCAATTGTGGCTGCCGTTCAATTATCAATACGCTATATCAATGATCGGTTTTTACCGGATAAAGCTATTGATTTAATAGATGAAGCTGCAGCAAAGCTAAGACTTGAGATGGATTCATTACCGGAAGAATTAGATGAGCTGGAAAGAAGAATTCGTCAGTTAGAGATTGAAAGAGAAGCTATTAAGCGTGAAAAAGACACCAAGAAATTGGATGAGTTAAAAAAGCAAATTGCCAATTTATCGGCTGAAAGAGATGAATTAAAAGCTAACTGGCAGTTGGAAAAGGAATTTGTAGAGCAAATTCAAAAAAAGAAAGAAGAAATCGAGCAATTAAAGCACGAAGCTGAAACTTACGAGCGACAAGGTGATTATGGCAAAGTAGCTGAAATACGCTACGGAAAAATAAAAGAATGTCAGGACAACTTGATTGAGCAGGAGAAAAAACTTGCTGAGCTTTCTGTAGAAAACAGGATGATGAAAGAAGATGTGGAAGCTGAGGATATTGCCTCTATAATAAGTAAATGGACCGGTATTCCGGTAAATAAAATGCTGGAAACTGAAAAGTCCAAGTTGTTAAATTTAGAAAATGTATTAAGCAAGAGAGTAGTTGGTCAGGAAGAAGCAATAGAAGCTGTTTCTGATGCCATCAGGAGAAGTCGTGCGGGCTTGCAGGACCCCAAGAGGCCCATTGGGTCATTTATCTTTTTGGGAACCACAGGAGTCGGAAAAACAGAGCTTGCCAGAACCTTAGCCGATTACCTTTTCGATGATGAAAATAATATTACGCGCATAGACATGAGCGAATACCAGGAACGACACTCTACTTCCAGATTGATTGGTGCGCCTCCCGGCTATATAGGCTATGATGAGGGCGGACAATTAACCGAGGCTGTGCGTAGAAAACCCTATTCAGTAATTTTGCTGGACGAAATTGAAAAAGCGCATCCGGATGTATTTAACCTTTTGTTACAGGTGCTGGAAGATGGCGTTTTAACTGATAATAAAGGACGAAAAGCAAACTTTAAAAACAGTATTATAATAATGACATCTAATTTAGGCTCTGAAATTATTTTACAAAACTTTTCAAATGCCGGTGAAGATGAAGATTTGTTTGCGGTTTCAGAAACCACCAAAGTGGAAGTAAATGAATTACTCAAAAAAACAATCAGACCTGAATTTTTGAATAGAGTTGACGATATAATTATGTTTAAGCCGCTTATCAGAAAGCAAATGAATGATATAGTCAAAATCCGGTTTGAAGAATTTCGTAAGATTGCATTGAAGGAAGGTATACAATTAAAAATTACTGAAGAAGCCATCGAGTGGCTTGCTACAAATGGTTACGACCCTCTTTTCGGTGCCAGACCATTGAAAAGATTAATGCAAAAAGAAATCTCTAACAATCTGTCTAAGGCAATTTTGAGAGATGATATTGACAAAGACCATGTGGTGATGGTAGATTCCTTTGAAGATGAAATAGTTTTCAGAAGAGAAAATGAAAAAATAGACCTGTAAAAAAGCTTGTCTGTTTCGGACTAAAACTTTACAGGCAAGGACTTTATTAGCTTTTGAAAAACCGGAAAATAAGATTTTATTAAAATTATTTTGAGCTTAATTTAGGCTTTCTTTTATCTTTAGATTTTTAATGTATTTTAGTGTTTTAAAAGAGGTTGAAATAACTTTACAATGAAGCACTTGCCATTCGTTTCTCTCATACTAACCGCTATAATTTACGCTGCATTTGGAATTGCCTTCCTTATTTCCCCACAAATAATTGAATTGAGCGGCATCACAATTTCTGATTCAATTGGAGCTATAGAAATACGGGGATTCTATGGAGGCCTTGAAGTAGGGATAGCTTTGTTTTTTGGACTTTCCGCTTTTAATAATCACTGGCACATACCGGCTTTGCTTTTACAATCTCTCTCTTTTGGAGGAATGGCAGCCGGCCGGCTAATTGGAATAATTCTTTGCGGCTGTTGGTCACCACTGATTATTGTGCTAATGGCTGCTGAAACCACAGGCATGTTAGTTGGTATAATAGCTTTTAGGCAAACGAAAAAATACAACTACGTTAACCTTTAAACTTTTTTCATAGATTCATTATAAATATTTGAAAATCTGACAGTTAGATTGTGTTACTTCAATCTCTTTTTCTATCTGTTTCACGCGTTATCCAATTAGAAAAAATTTCTTTACGCACATTTTGAGTCTCTGCACTCCCCTCTTCATAAAAGCCTTTTTGCAATCTTTGTCTTTTTGCTTCATATAAGCTGACTGCGCAAGCAACAGAAACATTTAAACTATCGACCATGCCTGACATAGGTATCCAAAAGTGACCGTTACAATGTTTTAATGCTTGAGGAGAAATGCCATAACGTTCATTTCCAAAAACTAAAGCAACAGATTTGGTTAAGTCCAGTGTATAAAGTGAATCAGATTTATCGGAAATATGCGTAGCAAGAATGTGTTCATACTTTTTTTTCACTGCCTGAAAGCAACTTTCTGCATCACTAAAAAGTATGGGATTTACCCATTTTGCTGCGGATGAAGAACTACGTTTTCCAAGCGGTTTTCGCCTGAAAGCATCTATTTCATCAATAACGTATACTTCCGGAACGCCTACAGCGTCACAGCTTCGCATGATTGCATAAACATTATGAGGGTCTGCGATATTTTCCATAACAACTGTCAAATCGGGTTGTCTTTTAAAGGCTACTTCTTGAATTCTGTCTCTTCTTTCAGGTAACATACTAAAAATTAATAAAATAAAAGGATAAAAAAAGTGATGCAAAGTAAGAAAAATAAAATTAATTCATTACCTTTGCACCAAATTTAGTATTCACCCGGAAGTTGAATTATCTACCTGCACCAATCACGGTTATTTCTAACCACGGCATTGTTCCCGGTACTGCGTTCTATCGCCGGATAAAAAAAGTTACATGTTAACATTCAAAGAATTAGGCTTAAAGCCTGAAATTCTTCAATCACTTGAAGAAATGGGATTCGAACGTCCTACACCAATCCAGGAAAAGGTTATTCCTCAGTTAATTGAATCAAATAATGATTTAATTGCTTTGGCACAAACCGGAACCGGGAAAACCGCTGCATTTAGTTTGCCGGTATTACAAAAGATTGACCAGGATAATAACCAGGTTCAATGTATTATTTTAAGCCCGACACGTGAGCTTTGTTTGCAAATTTCTAAAGACATTAAGGCCTTTACGGCCAATATGCCTTTTTTAAGTACGCTGGCAGTTTATGGTGGAGCTGATATTTCAAAACAGATTACCGGATTGAAAAAAGGTGCACACATAGTTGTGGGTACTCCCGGCAGGACCATGGATTTAATTAATCGTGGGAAATTAAACCTGAATACGGTACGTTTTTTAATTTTAGACGAGGCTGATGAGATGTTAAGTATGGGTTTCAGAGATGATTTGGACGCTATTTTAGCTCAAACACCTGCAGAAAAGCAAACTATGCTTTTCTCAGCTACTATGCCTACCGCAATTAGAAGCCTTAGCAAAAAGTACATGCACAAAACCATAGAAATTTCTGCCGGCAAAGAAAACTCCGGAGCTGAAAGTGTCGAACACTTTTATTATATGGTAAATGATCGCGACAGATATTCTACATTGAAAAGAATTGCAGACATCAATCCAAGTATTTATGCTATCGTTTTCTGCCGTACCAGACGTGAAACTCAGGAGATTGCAGATAAATTAATGGGTGATGGTTATAATGCTGATTCACTGCACGGTGATTTATCTCAACCGCAAAGAGATTTAATTATGCAGCGTTTCAGAAATAAGCGTTTGCAAATTTTAGTAGCAACGGATGTGGCTGCAAGAGGACTTGATGTAACAGAGCTTACACACGTTATCAACTACAACCTTCCTGATGAATCAGAAGTATATATTCACCGTAGCGGTAGAACTGGAAGAGCCGGCAAAAAAGGTATTTCTTTAGCAATTATCAGCAAAAGAGATGTTTATAAACTAAAACAGGTAGAAGGTAAATTAAAACGTAAGTTTAAGCATTTACAGGTTCCTACCGGTAAAGAAGTTTGTGAAAGACAATTGTATAACATAGCTAATAAGCTAAAAGATATGCAGGTTAATGAAAGCCAGATACAGCCTTATATGCAAAATGTATATGAACTGCTTGGCGAAATGTCAAAAGAAGACATTATCAAAAAACTAGTTTCTTATGAGTTTAATAAATTTTTAGACTATTATAAGAATGCCGGTGATTTGAATGTGAATGATGACAATCGCAAAGAAAGAAAAAGACCACGCGTTCAGGATAAATTCCGAAAAGGTGGTGGCAGAAAAAGCTTTTCAAGACAAAGAAGAGGATAGTAAAAAAGCCCTGGAGTATAACTTCAGGGCTTTTTTAATGTCAAAAATCTGCTGCAGTTAATCGCAAGTACACTATTGGTAGCTTTGCTTAATATATTTAATTTAAACATGTTTTGAATTACAGTGCTCATGCAATATATCAGTCTTTTTTAGTTGGCTGATATATTGGAACAGATTAGTGGCTTTCTTCTTAAAAACTATTCAGCCGGTTAAAGCCAACGACAATGGATAGGTAAAACTCAGTTTTACTTTAGATTTAAAAAATTGTTTTTAAAATCTCCTCTCCACTTTATATACATTGACAATATTTTCTTCCTTAATTTCTTCAAAAAGCAAGACTTCGTCTTTTAGCATAAGAAAGCCTATATTTACCTCATCAGGTAGCTCTCCGTCTTTTACATGTTTTTTCAAAAGTTCGGAATGAGCAATCAGCCAGGGAGAAGCAGGCGAATTGTTATTTGTTCGTTTTAAAAAATAATAGAAAGGCCTTGTCCACAAGTTGCTTTTTGCTTTTATCGTATTATTATATGCTTTATCACTTCTTCTTGATACATAAAGACCTTCATCACTATTGATTCTAAATAGAATTTCATCATTAAAATTCTTAATAAAATAGCTGTGAATGTTTCTATAGGCAACAGACGGTACACTAAAATAAGAAAAAATAAAAACATCATTTTC